>JAESQQ010000300.1 GCA_016765095.1 Planctomycetota bacterium
GCCCGGTCAAGGCGGCGCTCCGCCGATGCCGGGCGGTCAACAGCCCGGCGGTCAGGGGCCGATCCCCGGTCAGGGCCCGCCCGGTGGACAGGGCCAGGGTGGACAGGGCGGCAAGGGCCAAGGCGGCGTTCCTGGAGGCCAAGGCGGCGGTGGAGGCGGCCAGCAACCGGGCAACGGCCGGGGCCCAGGCGAGGGCGAGGCCACAGAGACCATGGAATCGACCTCGACCGAAGTCGTCGGAGGGCGTCGCGGGCGGGGGCCGAGCCAGGTCCGCCGGCGCGCGGGTCGCGATCACCGCGAAGCCGCCAGCGAAGACACCAAGGCTATGGTCGTCGACTTCCTCAAGGCAGAGGAAGAAGCGCTCGCTGACGAGCCCCTGCCCGCGGTCCGCCGCGAGCAGGTCTTGAAGTACTTCCGCGCGATCCGTCGTCAGCTCGAGGCGAGCGAGAAGAAGCGGGACTAGGAGTGCCTCTCGTGCTCAGCCCTCAGGTTCACAGGCTCAGGCCCGCGTCCTCTCCCTTCGCGACGCGATCTCGAGCCGCGCTCGAACGCGCGACCCTTCCCCCCCCTCTCGGGGCGTCGAACTCGAGGCTGTCCCGCAGCCAGTGATTCTCGCCCCTCCCCTTCCTTGGCTGCTATTCGCGGCTTCCTTGGCTGCCAGTCGCGGCCGGCCCCGCTCCTCGGGGTGCTTGGAGACTCCCCATGAGCAACGATCCAGCGGACCTCGAGTCCCAGTTCGAAGACGTCCGCACCGGCTTCCGCGAGCTGACCGCGGAGGTTCAGCGCGCGATCGTGGGCTACGACGAGATGCTTCGTCACGTTCTGATCGCGGTCTTTGGCGGCGGCCACATCCTGTTGGAGGGGGTTCCGGGGCTCGGCAAGACCTACCTCGTCAAGGTCCTCTCGCGGGTCCTGGGCATGAGCTCGGGTCGAGTCCAGTGCACGCCTGACTTGATGCCTGCCGACATTCTCGGGACGCACATCGTGACCGACGATGGGACGGGCAAGAAGACCTTCGTCTATGAAAAGGGGCCGGTGTTCACCAACCTCCTCCTCGTGGACGAGATCAACCGGGCGACCCCCAAGACCCAGGCCGCGCTGCTGGAGGTGATGCAGGAGCAGAGTGTGACCGCGGGCGGGGAGCACTTCGTCTTGCCGTCCCCCTTCTTCGTGCTCGCCACCCAGAACCCCCTCGAGATGGAGGGGACCTACCCTCTCCCCGAAGCCCAGCTCGATCGTTTCTTCTTCAAGCTCCACGTGCCCTTTCCCAACGCCGCTCAGCTCGTCGAGATCAGCAAGCGAACGACGGGTTACGAGGAGCCTGAGTTGAAGGTCGTTATGGAGGGAGAGCGCTTGATCGAGCTTCAAAGGCTCGTGAGTCAAGTCCCCGTCGCGGAGCCAATGCTCAACTACGCCGCCTGCCTCGTGCTCGCGACGCACCCCGAGCAGCAGAACGCCAGCGCGAAGGTCCAGCGCTTCGTGAGCTACGGCAGCAGCCCCCGCGGGATGCAGACCTTGATCCGCGGCGCGCGCGTCAACGCCCTCCTCGAGGGGCGGACGGCTGTCTCGATTGCAGACATCAAGGCCGTCGCGGTCCCAGCACTTCGGCACCGCGTTCTGCTCAACTTCGAGGGCGAGGCTGAGAGCCTCGACGTCGACGGCCTCGTCGGAGAGCTCCTCGCCGGGGTGGCGACCCCCGGCGCGGAGGCCGCGTGAGGGGAGGACCAACCGTGAGCCCTCGGCGCGCGCCGCAGCGAGTCCTCTCGCGACGTCTTGGGCCGAGCCTCGCGCTGCTGCACGTCGTCTTGTTGGGCGTGGCCTTGTTCGGGGTCGCGGCGCCGGTCGCCAACGCCGCCCCTGATGGCAAGCCGGGAGCGGAGCCCCGCAAGCCTGGCAAAGGGCCCGCCGACATCCTGAAGCGCTCGCTCCCGCTGCGGACCGCGCTTCACCACGATCCGACCCTCGCGAGTCCGCTCGAGCGGTTGATCGAGCTCTACTCCCGGGCCGATCGCCTTGAGGAGTTGATCGGGGTCTATCGGGCCCACCTTCGTGGCTACCCGGCCGATCGATCGGCGCGGATCGTGTTCGTTCGCCTCCTGCTCGGCTCGGGGGATGGCGAAGCCGAGCGAGAGCTGCGGCGCGCCCAAGGGCTGTTCCCCAAGACCTCGTATCTGGCCTACTTGCGCTACCAGCTCTTGGCCGAAGACGACGACGCGCGCGCGCTCGACTACCTCGATCAGGCGATCCAACTCGAGAAGCGGCCGGTCCGTCGTCGGGCCTGGACCCAGCGCCTGGTCAGGTCAGCAGTCAGCCAGGACCGCCGCGACTTGGCGCGCAAGCACCTCGGAAAGTATGCCGAGCTGTTGGGTGGCGGCGCGAGCGCTCACCTTGACGCGGCCCGAAAAATGCAGGAAGCCGGCTTCTACTCCGACGTTCTGACCGCGCTCGATACAGCCCGGACCAAGCGCCCCTCGCCGGAGCGAGGCGTCGAGATCGACCTCCTCGCGGCCGAGGCCGAAGTCGAGCTCGACCGTCACGAGGCAGCCGGCAAGCGCCTCGACGCCCTCCTCGGTCGCTTGACCGCAGACTATTGGCGACGTCCGGAGATCCTGCGGAGGCGGGCACGGTTGATCAAGTCCTCGGAGGCGCGGGGACGGCTCGTCAAGGAGGCTCGCGCGGTCTGGGAGCGCGACGGATCTTCAGAGAAGGCCCTCGACTTGGCCCGGCTCCTGGCCGGCTTCGATCGCCACCGGGAGGCGCTCGAGATCGTGCTGAAGTCGGTCAAGAGCCGGCCTCGCGCGGGGCAGCTCGAGCGCGAGGCGCTCGTTCTCTTCGATCGCCTTCGCGACGAACGGGGTCGGCTCGCCTTTCTCGACGAGCGCTTGGCTCGCGATCCTTCCCGTCAGGATCTCGCCGAGCAGCGAGTGCGCTCCCTGTTCTTGCTCGGACGAAACAAGACCGCCCAGGCTGCGCTCGATACGCTCCTCGCTTCGCTCTCGCTCAAGGAGCGCGTCAAGCGGCTCGCAGAGACTGCCCGGTTCTTGCGTGCCCAGGCCTTCCCCGCCTTCGCTGGAGAGGTGTTCGAGAAGGCGGTTCGGGCGGACCCAGCTCGCCTCGATATTCGCCGTGAGCTGGCTGAGACTCGCCTCGCGAGTGGCGAGCGCTCGGCGGCTCACGCGGTGCTCCGCCAACCTCTCCCGGATAAAGTCGACGTGGCCCTGTTCCAGGACTTCGTGCAGCTGATGCTCCGGGAAGAGCTCTACACCTCGGCGCGGAGCGCGCTTATGAAGCAGCTCAAGACGCGGCCCGAGCACTTCGAGCTCCTCCTGAGCCTGCTCGAGGTTGAAGGACGCCTCGGCAACGGGCGAACCGGACGGGCGCTCTCCGACAAGACGCGGGAGCTCGCGGACAACCAGGCCCGCTTCCGTCGCTGGCTAGACGCCTCGCTCGCCTTCTACGACATGTTCTGGCGTGGGGACCTCCTCTTTAGCCAAGAGCGGAAGCTCTACTTGGCGGACGGACCCTGGCCCAAGACGCGCCAGGACCGACTGGTCGCCTTCGCGGACCTCTGCGCCGGCCAACAGCGGACCGAGACGCTGACCGAACTCTGCCGCGAGCTGATGAAGAAGAAGGGTCTCCCACCCCAGCTCGGGCTCGAGCTCCGCCGACGCCTCGTGGAGGCGCCCGCCTTTGAGGAGGCAGACCTCGACCGGACGCGAGTTCACCTCGAGGAGCTCATCAAAGACGACCCCCAGCGGCGGGTCGAGTATCGGGCTCGGCTCGCGATCCTCCACGTCGGACAAGGGCGCGCGGACGAAGCGACCAAGCTCCTTGACGAGATCAAGCCGGAGCAGTTGAGGGACGCCGACGTCCTGCGAGGCCTGGTCTCGGTCGCCAAGGCCTGCGGGCGCCACGAGATGGTTCTGATCCTCCTCGAGCGGGTGACTCGCGTCGATCCTGCCGATCGTGAGGCCTGGGAGCGCTACATAGTGACGCTGGCTCGCGGCGGGGACGAGCCGCGTCTGCGGGGGGCGATCCACCAGCTGCTCCGCTCGGGGTCCAAGTTGACTTTGGCGGCTGACGTTCGCCAGTTGCTCCGAATCCACCTCGCGGACTCGACCTGGCGCTCCGTCGGGGGGCTGTTGGCCCAACCTCGCGACGCTCCACGCCTTGAGGCCCTCGCGCTGCTCGACCAAGTCGAACGCTCGGGCGACGGCGGGCAGACTTGGGTCTGGGTGGCCTGGGCTCGGGCTTACGCGCTCGGTCGGCTCGGTCGCAAGGAGGCGCGCGACGAGGCGGTCTCCGACTTGACGCGAGCCCTGGAGGATCTCGGGACGCGCCGCAAGCAAGCCGCCGTGCGGAAGGCGGCCGAGGCGAAGAAGGCGGAGCAGGAGGGCCCAGCCTCGCGCCCAGCGATCGGATGGGGTCCGGCCCCTGAGGAGAAGAAGGCCCCGCCTCCAACGGCCTTCCCCAGCCTGCCGGCCCTCGTCCTTCCCGACGGCCTGACGGCGTCCATAGAGGCCGCCAAGGCTCTCCTCACGACGCCCCCAGACGCCTTCCTGCCGGCGCTGGCGGACGGGGAGGGCCCCGTCCCGCCCCTCTCGCCCCGCTGGGCCTTTGAGACCCCTGATCGAGCTCCGATCATTTCGGTGCTCCCGATCAGTCCAGATCGGCTCTTGGTCTGCGACTCGAGCGGGGCGCTGTCGACCGTCTCACGGGCCACGGGCAAGCTGCTCTGGACCAAGCCCGGTCTCGCGGCGGGCAAGGGCGCGCACATGCACAAGACCGTCCGGCGGGCCGGGAGGTCGACTTACAACTCGCAGAGCTACGAGTACTGGCCGACGCGACGGCCTGTCGCGGCCGGAGACGGGACCTTCTTCCTGCCTGAGGTCGGCGGAGTGGCCCACTACGACCTCGAGGGACGTCTCTTGGCACGAGTTCGGCTCGCGGATCCGGGCCGGCTGCAGCGTCCGGCTCCCGCCGCGATCGTGATCGCCGAGGGCAAGCGCGCGTTCGTATTCGAACCCTGCACCGGTCGAGCCGCCGCGCTCGACCGCGA
>JAESQQ010000301.1 GCA_016765095.1 Planctomycetota bacterium
CGGGGTGGCGCCGCCGGAGGAGCGTTCTCCGAGAAGCCCTCGACGACGCCGCTCGCGAAGCCCGCGTTCTTCTGCTCAGCGGGCTCGTCGCCGCTGACGGTCTCGCCGAGGGGGCCGCTGCCTGGAGCCCGGCTGATCCGCTTGAGCGTGCGCGTATTGGGGCCCTTGGCCAGCTCCTTCGCACGAGCCATGAGCTCGTCCAGCATGGCTCGCCCCAGCCGACCTCCGCCACGCTCGGAGCGCAGCCGCTCCGCTCGCGCGAAGATGTCAGCCAGGTCTGCCCTCTCGATTCGACCCGCGATCTTGCCCACGACCCTCCCAGTCTGTTCCTGCGAACGATTCACGCTACGTCCCGTTCGCGTGGAATTCCAGGCGTTCTGGTCCTCGCTCCCCTCCCTTTTGCGAAGATCCCGGCCGCCGAGGAGGACCCATGAGCTCGCTTGTCCCACGCGCCCGAAAGGCCACCGGTCTCGACATGGAGAGCTTCGCCCGCCTGATCGGCGTTCCTTGGCAGGAGATTCAGCGCTTCGAGAAGGGACGCAAGCTGGAGACCCCCTATCAGGAGGCGCTGTTTCGAATCCTCCTCAAGGCCCCCAAGGAGGCGATCGAGGCGCTCGAGCAGGCCAAGGAAGCGGAGCTCTCTGTCGGCCGGACGATCATAGGCCTCCTCCTAGAGCTGGGAAAAGGTCCGAAGAAGACGCTCTCCTTGTCCGACATTCGCAAGGAGCTCCGCTTCGGCCGGAACGGGTTTGGCGTCCCCGGGATCTCGCCCGAGGTCTTCAAGAAGACGATCCTCGACCTCGACCGGCTCGGTCACATCGTCCTCCAGGCGGCGGTCGACATGAAGAAAATCAGCAAGCCTGATCGTGACGCCGCGATCCGAGACACAGAGCGCGGGTTCTTGGTCTTCGCCAGCCCAGGCCCCCGCGCGCTCCGCAAGAAGGCCTCAAAAGGCAGCCCCAGGCCGCGTCGCTAGGGCTTCGCCCGCACTTAAAGGCGCGCCCAAGGGGCGGTTTCGTTCGTGCTCCCTCCAGGTGATGATCTGCGCTGGGAGGAGCTGGACGTGAACGTCGAGAGCGCGGAGGACCGCTGGATCGGGGACTACTTCATAGACGCCAAGTTGGGACAAGGCGCCATGGGAGTCGTCTATCGCGTTCGCCACCGAAACGGCCAGGGCCCCTTCGCCCTCAAGCTGCTCAAGGCGGAGACCCTTGAGGACTCGCGCGCCCTCAAGCGCTTCTCGGCCGAAGTTGGCAGCCAGAAGCTCCTCGGGGAATACCCCGGGATCGTGGGCGTCGTGGATCACGGCTTCTCGGCGCGGGGGCCCTTTTACGTCATGCCAATGGTGGAGGGGACCACCCTCCGAGATCTCCAAGAACAGCGAGAGCGCCCCCTGGGTGAGGCCGCGGGCCTCGAGCACGTGGGCACGGTCGTGCAGGCCCTGGCCTACGCCCACGATCGGGGATTCGTGCACCGCGACGTGAAGCCCGAGAACGTCATGGTCACGCCCGAGGGCGAAGCCTTCCTGACCGACTTCGGGATCGTCCATGTCCTCGGAGGACTGGATCGGCTGACGCGGACCGGCGAGCTGTTGGGGACCCCGATGTACATGGCTCCCGAGCAAATCAGCCTCGACTTCGGTAAGCCCAGTCCCGCGACCGACGTCTATGCGATCGGGGTCATGATCTATCAGATCCTCTGCAAGCGAAGCCCCTATGAGGCCACGACGACGATCGCCCTCATGAGCGCCGTCCTCGCGGGGGACGCCTACCCGACTCCGCAATCGCTGCGACCCCGCCTCTCGAAGCTGTGGGTCGCGGTCCTCGCGCGCGCCCTGGCCCGCCACCCGCGAGACCGCTATCCCACCGCGGCGGCCCTCTGGGCCGATCTCTCGCCCGCCCTGGAGGGGGATATCGAGCAAAGCCGCGCCAAGCCTTTCCTGGCAGCGGTCGTCGGCGTGGCGCTCCTGGCTGGAGGCCTGGCCTTGGCCAGCCAAGGACTCAACAATCCCACGCCCGTGGAGTCCCCAGGTCCCTCGACTCCCTCGCTAGTCCCCACGCCCACGCCGAGCCCGACGCCGCGCTATTCCCCTTTCGAGACGCACTTGCGCGCCCTCTGGGTCTCAGGCGACGACGACGGGCTCCTCAAGGCCGTCCGGGACGTTCGCAGGATCCCCGCGGGCGAGGAGAAAGTCGTCAGACGCTTTCGCCGCCTGGAGAAGATCCGCCGTCGCTGGCGCGACGAAATGCTCTCGGCGCCAAAGCTGGCTCGCGCCGCTTTGGACGAGCTCGAGAAGGTCAGGGACGACAAGGACGAGGACGCCGAGCTCGTCCTCCTCGCTCGAGGCGTGCTGGCCTACCGGGATATCCTCAAGCGAGGGATCCAAACCGACTCAGCGTTCGTCGAGTTCGAGAAGAGCGGAGTCCCAGCCCTCCCCGAACTGGCGCCATATCTCGCGCTCGTCCGACCCCGCGAGGCCTTTGAGCGCTGGCCGCTCGAGATCTCGAGCCGCGAGCGGGCTCGCCTGGCCGCCTGGCTGGGGGAAGTCGACGAGTGCCGCAAGTCCCTAGAGGCCCTCCCCCCAGATGAGGCCGCCTCGTTGGGTTGGTCCCTGTTCGCGTTCGTCGATCCGAAGGAACTCGGCCTCCAAGGCACCGACGCTGCGCAGCCCGAGGACTCCTACTTCCGCGCGCTGACCCACGCCGAGCAGGCCCTCGCGCTGGGCGACCCCGTCTCGGCCGTCCTAGAGTTCGAAGCCTTGCAGGCCAGAGCGACGGCACAGGTCACGTTCGGGTTGGCCCGATCCTTCATAGCCTTGGGACGGATCGACGTCGCGGCGCAAGTGTTGAGGGAGAGCGCAGACTTCAGCGAGACTCCGCTTCTGCGCTCCGAGTGGGTCGGACTCAGCGACTTGCTCTTGGCGGGCCTTCAAGCCAAGGACGACAGGAGCGGCGCCGACACGCTCAAACGGAGCTTGCTCTGGACGGGCACCCCGCTGGCGACGAGCTCTCCCTGGGCGCTCCGGTCCCTGCCGGAGGCCAAGCGTCCAAACCGATCCCCTAACACCCGCCTGGGGCGAGACGGGGGGACCTTGACCGAGCAGCTTGCGCTCTCGAGGGCGGGCGGAGACGGCGCGATCGGACTCGGTCTGGCGAGGCTCTACACCCTGGCGGAGTCCTGCCGCGACGGCGCAGGGATCGACGAGGCCAACGACCTCTTCCCACTCCTTGCTCGCTTCAAGCCGAGCTCGCCGGCTTCGATCCTCCCCGACGCAATCCGCGGGCGCTTGGACCTCGTCACGTGCCGAGTCGCCCCCCCCCCGGCGAGTCTCGTGGCCTGCATGGAGCGAGACGAGAGCGCGGCCAGCCTCGTGTTCCAACTCCGGCTGGCGGGTCTCGAGCGCGACTGGTTCGAGGCCGCGGAGCGGCGCCTGGTCGCAGGCAAGCGAATCGCCCGTCCAAGAGCGCTCGAGGCGACCTACGACTCGATTCGAGCGGACGCTCAAGCGATCCGCGAGAAGTTCCCCAAGAGCGACACCCTTCGCCTCCTCCAAGCGCGACTGATCGTCGAGGAGGCCCGCCTAGCGTGGCTCCACAACGAGCGCCACGCCTGCTTCTCTGGCCTCGGATTGCGCACCAAAAATGCACTCGGCTCCCTTCTGCAACCGCAGTTGGCCCAGGAACTCGTGGACGCTGTCCGAGCCCCGAAGGGAGCCCCGGACCGGCTCGAGGCTAGGCTTTTCAATCTGACCAGAGCTCGTGCTCAGGTCACCCCCGAGATCGCTCAGGCCTGGTCCCTCCGCGCTGCGGCCGGCGGGCCGGACGCTCGCCTGTTCCACCAAGCGCGCAGAGCCCTCGACCTCGACGGCCCCGCCCTGGCCCTTGTCGCGACCCGACGCATGGAGCGCTCGATTGCGGGGGAGATCTCGCTGGAGTCACCCCGAGTCGACTCCAAGACTCTCGCTGTCTACTCCGTGAGGACGGCTCAGATCTGCCCCTCGGATCAGCTCCCTGCGGCGTGGGCGGCCCTCGTTGAGGCCGTCGACGCGTCGCCAACCCTGTTTCGCTGGGCCAGAAGCGTGGCGAATCGCAGGGCTGGTGATCTAGCCGGCGTGTACGAAGAAACCCAACGAACCCAGCCGGACTCCAAGCTGCGCTGGTCCCTCGAGGCGATGCTGTGGCTGGTCCGCCGGAACGCCAAGGGCGCTACGACCTCCGCCTTGCGAGCCGCGGGACACCTACCGCCCGGCGGATTTCGGTCCATGGCCACGCTCTCCGCACTCGTTGAGGCGAAGGCACGTTCTCCACTGAGCGCGGGACTCGAGCAGGAGGTCGCCCGCGAGGTACATGTCCGCGACCCTCAATGCCTCGACACACGAAGCCTGATCGGCCAGGTCGGCTTTCAGTTCACGAAGAAAGACCTCGATCGGATCTTGGCGACGGGCGCCGTCTCCTTTCGCTCGACCGTCGAAAAATTTGAGAAGGGACTCTGGGCTCTCCTTGCGCAGCGAGACGGTTCCCACCCTCGCCTCTCGGAGTTCCCGCGCTCCCGCGCCCTCGCTCGCTACAACCTCTTCGTTGACCGCGGCAAGGAGCAGCTAGGGATTCAGAACCGGCCTTGGCCTGCCTGGTCTGCCTCCGCAGAGTGGAGCCAGAGGGGACCCAACCTCCTCTTGTTAGCCCGCCAACGCCTTCCCGAGGGAGACCGCGAAGCGCTGATACAAGGGGCGCTTCGACACCTCTTTGCCTCTCGGCCCAGGACGCTCTCCGGCTGCAGTCCTCCCAGTCGCCCGCGAGTTCTCCCCTTGGCGGCCTCAAGAATAGAGAAACAGACCGCCGGGCTCGTGAAGGACAAGCATGCTTGGCGCCTCGCCGTCCGGATCCATGATCCCGTGGCAGCCTGGCAAGCCTTGGCAGACGGCGGTTGCCTCACGGCCTCCGAGGCGACATTCGCACCCTTCAACGATCCCCTCGCCCGGGACCTCGGAGTCGGTCTCGGAAGACCCAGTCTCCGACTCAGGCCGGAGCCGACCCGGGAGTTCGTGCGCTGGGCGGTCCTCGAGCGGCCCCTCGCAAAGACTGTCTCCGACACCCTCGCCCAGCTCTTGGTGAGACCTCAGGGAGAGAGACCCCCGCCTGACCTCCTCGAAGCGGCGCGCTGGCTGGCCTGGCTGGCAGAGGGGACCCTCAACTCAACCGAGCGGGCGGCCCTCTGGGGACTCGCGCTTTGGACCTCCTGCCGGGTGCAGTCCACAGCGAAAGGCCTCGACGAGCTCATGCTCCTTTGTGCCCGCCAATATCCCGCCGCGCCCGCTCCAAAGAGGGGGCTTTCGCGCGAGGGGCACTTTCGTCTTTGCTTCGCCGCCTTGCTCAGTGGGGTCCTCAGGAAGAGGCCCCAGGCCCCGGCTGACCGCCTCGCCGCCGAGGCGCTAACGCGCCTCGAGAGGATCCCGAGCACACTCGCGAGCGAGCCACTGCTTGAGGACGTGCTCAAGGCCTACCCCGAGTTCAGGGCAGCCTACGAAGCCAAGCTCGGCCCGCGATAGCGGCTAGGGGCGGCGCCGACGCGCCGAGCGCTCCGGCTCGACCTCGACGCTCTTGTCCCGCAGCGCGTTGAGGAGGGTCTTCTGCGCGTCGAGCGGCGACTCGCTCGTTGGCGTCTTGCGCCGGTAGCTCCCGTCGGCGTTGAGCAACCAAGCCCGCGCCTCGTCCTGAATGTAAGTCTCGAGGGCTTCTTGGAGGTGCTGCTTATGTGCGTCGAGGACGAGCGGGAAGCCAGCCTCGATCCGCCGGAAGAAGTTCCGACCCATCCAGTCAGCGCTCGAGCAGAGAATGACTTCCTCGCCCCCAGCGTGAAACCAGAACAGGCGACTGTGCTCGAGGAAGCGACCCACGATCGAGCGCACGTGCACGTTCTCCGAGAGCCCAGGCACTCCTGGCTTGAGGCAGCACACCCCGCGCACGATCAAGTCGATCTGGACGCCCGCTCGCGAGGCTCGATAGAGCGCCGCCACGATCTTGGGCTCGACCAGGCTGTTCATTTTGGCCACGATTCGAGCCGGGCGCCCCGCCCGGGCCTCGATCGCCTCGCGCTCGATCCGCTCCACGAGGGACTCGTGGAGCGTAAAGGGCGCTTGGAGGAGCCGCTCCAGTTTGCGAATTCGCCCGAGCCCCGTCAGCTGCTGGAACATTCGCTGCACGTCTCGGCAGTAGTCCGGTCGCGACGTCAGAAAGCCAATGTCGGTGTAGAGCCGCGCCGTGCTGGGGTCGTAGTTGCCCGTCCCCAGGTGCGCGTATTGGCGGAGCACGCCGCCCTCGCGCCGGACCACGAGCAGCATCTTGGCGTGGGTCTTGTAGCCCACGATCCCGTAGGCCACCTTGGCGCCCGCCTCCTGCAGCCGAGTCGCGAGGTCAATGTTGCGCTCCTCGTCAAAGCGGGCCTTGAGCTCGACGACCGCTGTGACCTCCTTCCCGAGGCGAGCAGCCTCAAGGAGGGCCTCGGCGACCGGCGAGTCTCTCCCGGTCCGATAGACGGTCTGCTTGATCGCGAGCACGTTCGGGTCGCTGGCCGCGCGGCGAATCAGCTCCAGGACGGGGCCGAAGCTCTGGTAGGGGTGGTGGAGCAGGACGTCTTGGCGGCGGAGGACGTCGAAAATGTCCTGGCCCTGACGAAGCTCCCGCGGCCGCCCAGGCAAGAAAGGCCGGAACTTGAGCTCCGGGCGATCGATCTCGTCCACGAGCGCCGAGAGGCGGTGGAGATTGACCGGCCCGTCGACGAGGTAGAGCGCGCGCTTGGGAAGATCGAACTGGTCGAGGAGGAACTGCCAGATCTTGGGATCGGCGTGGGTCGGCATTTCGAGCCGAACCGCTTGGCCATACTTGCGGCGCGGGAGCTCTCCCTTGAGCGCCGCCAACAAGTCGTCGACGTCTTCCTCGTCGACCCAGAGGTCGCTGTTGCGGGTCACGCGAAACTGATAGCAGCCCAAGATCTTCATGCCTGGAAACAGGCGCTCTATGTGCCCGTGAATCACCGACGAGAGGAGCACGAAGCACTCGTCACCCTTGCCGAGCTCGGGCGGGAGGCGAATCAAGCGCGGGACGGGGCGCGGGACCTGCACGACGGCCAGCTCGACCTCGCGCTCGAAGGCGTCCTCGCCGTCGAGGCTGACTATGAAGTTCAGGCTCTTGTTGAGGACTTGCGGGAAGGGGTGACTGGGGTCGAGTCCGACGGGGGTCAAGACGGGCAAGACGCTCTCGTCGAAGTAGCGCGCGACCCAGTTGTTGACCCGTTCGTCCCAACCGGTCCGGCGGAGCAGCACGATCCCCTCGGCCTCGAGGTCGGGGAGGAGAACCTCGTTTAGGACGCGGTATTGCGCGTCGACGAGGTCCTGAGCGGCCGCGCTGACGCGCTTGAGGGCCTCGAGAGGAGAGAGACCGTCCGCGCCGACGGTGTCGAGCCCGAGCGTCACCTGCTGCTTGAGCTTGCCGACCCGCACCTCGAAGAACTCGTCGAGGTTCGTGCTCGAGATCGAGAGGAAGCGGACTCTCTCGAGGAGCGGAAGGCTGGTGTCCTCCGCCTGGGCCAAGACCCGGTGGTGAAACGCGAGCAGGCTCAACTCACGGTTGAACAGATTCTCGGGACTGTCGACGTCCGCGTTACGCACTGGTTGACCCATGACCCCTCGTGTCGGCTCCCCAGCATCGAGGCTGGAGCCGATTCGCGCAACCCCGGCGTTTCGTCCCCGCCGGACGGAGAGCGATGGCTAGTGCAGCCCGTCACAAGTTGCGGTACACCCCATTGCTTTCGTAGGGGAGGGGTTTACCCC
>JAESQQ010000302.1 GCA_016765095.1 Planctomycetota bacterium
AACGACGACAACGACGACGACGACGACGACGACGACCCCCGCCTCACCTGAGCCGGCGACGACGACGGCGACTCCCGCCTCTCCTGAGTCGCCCCGCCAAAAGAGCGCGCTTCCGAGCCTGCTCCTGATCGGGCTCACGCTCGCGATCGTGGTCGCGATCGTTTTGCTCCTGCCGCGCAAGGTCGACTTGATCATTGATAACGGCGGGTCGATGCCGATTCAGGTGTTCGTCAACGGCGTAGACCACGGCAAGTTCGATCCACACGACAGCCGAGTCCTGAGCTCGATCCCCGCCGGCCAGGTCGTCCTGACGGCTCACGAGGTCGGCCCCGAAGGCCAAAAGGGTCGCGAGATCAAAGCGCTCGAGGGAGAGCTGACGGCTCCTCTCTTCCGCCAGCGGCGCCGGGCCTACGTTTGGAACGTCGAGGGCAAGACCGACAGCTACTGGATCACGACTCACGGTTACGGCGATCGTCAGGACGAGAAGTTCACGCCCGAGGCTTATGTCCCGCCAAGTCAACTCTTCGCGATCCCAGGCCGCTGCGAGCCGCTCCTCAACGACACGCCTCGTCAAGTCCGCGTTCCGTCTGGAGACAAGGGCACGACCCGTGACGTGCTCTTCTCCTCCCACCGCGTTCGGCGGCTCCTCATGGAGCAGAAGGCCAGGGCGATCATAAACAGCATGCCGCCTCCTAGACCCAAGAGCGACTGACTCGCGCCCCGCCTGCCCAACCTCGCCTACGATCGGTCTCCCTGTGCCCCGCTTTCACCTCGTCAAGGACCGCTTCTTCAAGGAGGCTCGCCAGCTGCGGGGGGTGTTCGACGAGCGCTTCGGGGATCCCCGTTCGACTCGTGCCGATCGCTTCGTGTGGGACTACTGGCACGTCCCCGGCCAGTACACACACCTCCGCACGCCGGGTTGGGAATACTTCCCAGAGGAGCTCTATCGCCGGTTTCACGAGTCGCTCGTGCTCTGGGGGCGACGGACGCTCGGGTGCTGGGATATCAGCCCACCTTGGCTGAGCTGCTACGTGGAAGGCTGCGAGCAACAACTCCACTCCGACGTCCCGCATGGTCCCTGGGCGTTCGTGTTCTCCTTGACCCCGAACAAGCGCGCCTTCCAGGGCGGCGAAACGGAGATCCTCAGGCCAGAGGTCCTCGACTACTGGAGGAACTTCGCGCAGGCGCCCGATCGCGAGCGAGACAGCTTTACGCGCCGGATCGAGCCTCGCTTCAATCGGCTCGTGGTCTTCGATCCCCGCTTTCCTCACGGCGTGACGCCGGTCCGCGGGACCCACGACCCCCGCTTGGGGCGCCTCGTGCTTCACGGCTGGTTTACCGAGCCCCGCCCCTTTGTAGAGGGCGCCCACGAGGACGAGGTCGTCAGCGCGGTCCTCGACGAGGGCCTCGAGGCGGCCGGCGAGGTCCTCGCCGACCTCTCGCCCCTGCACGGGGTGCTCAGCGTCCGGCTCAAGATCACCAAACAGGGCGCCGTGGAGCGGATCCAGGTCCTCGCCAACACCCTGGTCCGGCTCGAGGCTCCCGGATCGGGCGAGTCGACCGCACTTCGGCGCATGACTCGCCTCTTGCGCGCGCTCTCCTTCGGCCCCGCCAAGGGCAAGACCGAGGTCACGCTTCCGCTCCTGTTCCAATGAGGGAGGCCCCGGTCTTTCAGGCTCTCGTCATGGGCGGCGCGCTCGCAGTCGGCTTGCTCCTGTTCCTCGCCACGCAGGTCGACCTCGGTGCTTCGGCCCTCGCGCTCGTGGTCGGCCTAACGGCGGCGTTCTTCGTCTTGCTCTATGTCGTCATGGACCGAGTCCCCACAGGCACCCTCCGCGCGGCCGAGATCGGAACGACGGTTTTCTTGGCGTTGATCGGCGGCGTCTTGGGTGGAGGGCTCGCTCTAATCCTGCTTGAGGTGCTCTCCGTCTCGAGCGGGGTCAGCGAGGCCGTGGCGGATTCGATCCGCGGGGCGGCGAAGGGGCGCGCGATCCGTCGCGATTGGGTCGTGTTCCTCTCGGTCGCAGGTTCCGTCACGATCTGGATCGGCCTGCTCCGGGCGCGGAGGTTCGCGGAGGCCAAGTCTCGAGGCTTGAACGAGGCCATGCGCCATTCGCCTGACCGGGTCAGGGATCAGGGCGCGCCTTCGGCAGAGTCTTCCGGGGACGAGGAGGCCTCCGAGGGCTAGACGCGCCTGGTCTACTTCGATCGCTCGATCGCGAACAGGCGGAACCCAATGTGGTTGGCACGCTCGTCTCCGCTCGCGACCAAAGTTCGGAACCCGGCGCCAGAGTCCTTGCGGGAGCTCAGGATCGATCCCCCCCGGATCACGAGCTTGCCCGCGTCGCGGGTCCGAGTCATCTCCGCCACGTTTCCGACCATGTCGAACAGGCCGTAGTCGTTCTTGTCCCGTTTGAAGGCCCCCACTGGGCGGAGCGCGCCGACCGAGCGCTGGCGGACGGCCGCGTATCCCTCCCGCCACTTCTCGAACGCCTTCCCCCAGGGGAAGCTCTCGCCGCTTGCGCCGCGGGCCGCGCGCTCCCACATGAACTCGTCGGGGACCACGAACTCGACGCGACTCTTGTCGGTGTTGAGCCAGCGACAGTAGCTCCGCGCGTCGCGGAACTTGATCCCACGAACCGGCTCCCGGAGTCGCCCCGCGCGAGGCCAGTCGCGTGGCCGACTGCGCCCCTTGGCGCGCACGAAGGCGTCCCAAGCCTCGCAGGTCAGCTCGTGGGTCGAGACATAGAACACCGCAGGCAGGCGCCTCGTCTGGCCGCCCGGCTGCTTCCATTCGCCGCCCTCGACTCGGATCATTCGAGATCCGGCGGTTCGGAGCTCACTCCAGACCGACATTCGCGCTCGCCAGCGGGTGACCTCCTTGTCGACGAAGGCTCGGTCCGACTCGTTGGCCTCGCTCCGACGGTAGGCGCCTGCGTATTGGAAGTCCTGAGCCGCGCCCAAGCGCTTCTCAGCGATCTCGTGCGTCTCGACTTCCTCCTTGAGCTTGCGATACGCGGCCAACGAAGCCTCGAAGCGGAGGAGCTCTTCGCTCTTGTTGGCTTCTCGCCGCTTGCGGAGCTCTACGACGAGACGCTTCGCCCGGGTCCGATCGGCGCTGAGGGCTGTCTTGAGCGTGGCCTTGAGCGCGGCGCTCGGGAAGTCGTCTAGACGGGGGCCGAAGGTTCGGAAGACCGCCGTCAGGCGCGTGGCCTCAGCTGGGTCTCCCTGGGGGTTCTTGGCGAGCGTCGCCAGCTCGGCCTTCGCCTCCCGCCACTCCCGCGCGAAGCCGTCTAGGCTCTGGGCAGCACGTTCGAGGTCCGCCGCGCCTTTGGCGTCGGGAGCCTTGGCGAGCGCCTTGCGAGCTGCAGCCGGATCCAGCGCCAGCAAGGCTTGGCGAGCGCCGCGCAGAGCGGTTCCTTCACGGGCCTGGACCGCGACCTCCTTGGCCTCAGACTGCAAGGCTCGCCTCGCGGCGGGCCGCGGGTGCAGTTTGGCCGCGCGCCCTAGGGTCTCGACGGCCTCCTCGAACTTTCCGGCCGCAGCGGCCGCCCGACCCTTGGCGGCGAGCTGCTCCGCCGTCAGGTATTTCCGGAGGCGAGTCAGCTCGACGTGATCCGCCGGGAGGCCTGCGGCAGCCTCGTCCAAGAGCCGACTGGCTTCGTCGAGGCGGCCTTCGAGGAGGGCGTGGCTCGCGGCGTAGAGCTTACTCTGGCCGCCCCCGCCGCCCGTTGGCGTCGGCGAAGGACTTGGCGTCGCGCCCGGGGTCTCGGTTGGGCGTGGGGTCGGCGTCGCGTGCGGAGTCACCCTGGGACTTGGCGAGGGAGTGGCGGCCACGACGGGTCCGAGGCGCTCCTCGAGGGCCTTGATCTTGGCGACCAACTCCTCGCTCTTGATCCAGCGCTGGGCGTCGCGGTAGAGGACGAGCGCCCGGGTCGCGTCGTTGCGGCCTGACGCCCCACGCCGGAAGCTGGCGACGAGCTCGTCCGCTAGCGCGACTTGCCCCTCAGCTGCCCGCACGTCGCGCGCCGCCTTACCCTTCTGTTTCGAGTCCGTAAGGAGCTGGGCGGCCTCGGGCACGGTCTCTTCAAGGGGCTTGAGGATCGCGTCGACTTCGTCGTAGCGCCCCTCGTCGAGGAGGACGCGGGCTCGCGCCAGGACCTGTTGCTCTTCCGCACTGGTCCCCTGGCCTTGGGTTGCCCACACCGCGAGGGTCAGCGAGAAGACCAGCAGGAGGAGGAATCCAGTCGCGATCAGGATCTTGACGGGGGCCCCACTCGTCGCGGGCTTCTCGCTCTCGCTCTCGGTGTCCTCGTCGCCGAACGAGGCGATCGGGCGGGCCGCGATCGTCGCTGCGAGGTTCAGCGAGCCGAGGGGCGCGCCGACACGGCTCCCCGAGGTCGAGGCCTGGAGGCCTTCGGGGGTGCAGCGGGTGTCTATGTCGAGGATCACGTCGGCGGCCGTCTGATAGCGCGCGTCTGGGGACTTCTCGAGCAGGCGGAGCGTGATCGATTCGAGGACCGGCGGAATCATGAGGTCGGGGCGGACGGCGGAGGGCCGCGGGGGCGGCTCAACGATGTGCTTGCCGAGGAAGCCCATGGGGGTATCGGAGCGGAAGGGGAGCTGCCCGGTCAGCATTTCGAACAGGATCACGCCGAGGGAGTAGAGGTCGCTGCGGTGGTCGACTTTCTCGCCAGACGCCTGCTCGGGGCTCATGTATTGGGGCGTCCCGGTCACGATCCCCTCTTGCGTCCGATAGAGCCCGCCGCCCTCGTCGCTCCCTTGGCCCTCTTCGATCGCGATCTTGGCGATCCCGAAGTCCATGATCTTGATCATCAGGGAGCCTTGCTTGTCCCGCGTGACCATTAGGTTTCCGCTCTTGAGGTCGCGGTGCACGATCTTCTTCTTGTGGGCCTCACCGACCGCCTCGAGGGTCTGGCGGAAGAAGGACAACACCTGATCGATCGGGAGCGCGCCTTCGCGGGCCAGGACGGCTTCGAGGTCCTCTCCCTCGGCGAACTCCATGGCCATGTAGAACAGGCCACCCTCGCCCTCGCCCGCGTCGTAGATCTGAATCACGTGGCGGTGTTGGAAGCGTGAAGCCGCGCGGATTTCGCGCCGGAAGGCCTCGAGGGAGCGCTTGGAGGAGACGAGCTCTGGGTTGAGGACCTTGAGCGCGACGACTTTCTCCATCAGGCAGTGCTCAGCCCGATAGACCGTGCCCATTCCTCCCTCGCCGACTTTCTCCAAGATCTTGTAGCGACTCGCGACGAGCTTCCCGATCAGGCTCCCGTCGTCCTGCACCTCCTCGGCAGCGTCAAGGTGCGAGGCGCTCTCCATGATCATGGTCCGCTTGCGCGGGGGCTCGTCGTCGAACTTCGCGGCCGGGCGGAGTGGGATCGTGGCGCGCGGCGAGTCGAGCAGCCCGCGGGGGCCGACCGCGTTCTTCATGCGGACGCTGCCGAGGTCTTCGGGAGCGTCGGCTTCGAAGGCCTGGTTGCGACCCGAGTCCCGCAGCGCTCCTTCGAGGCCTTGTTCCTCGATCCGGGCCGTCTCCTCGGCGAGGCGCATTAACTGCTCGTCGACGATCGAATCGAGCATGTCGGGATCGAGCAGGCGCTGCTCGATCAGGAGCGCGGCCAGACGGGTCTTGTATTGGCGCTGGGCCTGGACGTTGAACGCACGCCGCACGGACTTGGCGTCGACAATCCGTCGGTCGACGAGGATCCGCGCGAAGATCTTCTCGGCGCGAATGAACTGGGCGAGGGCTTGTGCGCGCTGCGCTTGACGGGCCTGATCGGCCGTCAAGAGGCCCTGAGCGACCATGACCTCGCCCAGAGTCCTTCCCCGGAGGTTTCGCAGGCAATCTGCGACCTGCTTGTGGGAAGCGAGGCGGTTGTTGAGAACAACTCGCCCGAACAGGATTTCGGCGTAGGAGGCCATCCCTCGCGCAAGGCCCTCCCGGGAAAGCGTGAGTGTCTATCTCTTTACAAGGCAAGGAGATCGACGCGAGCATAGCACCAGCCCTAAGCGGCGTGCGTTGCGTTTTGCACGCTCTGCCAGAGAGGTCCTGAAAGCACTTCGCCCGCTGACCCTTCTCGCCACCAGTGAAAGGAGAGGCTCATGAAGCCCACAGGACTGGCAAGCGGGGAGCGTAGGAGTGGTGGAGGGCGTTCTTCCGCGAGGAAGGGACGCGCGAGCAGGAGGCTACGACGGGCCTCGCGGGAGGCCTTCGCGCGCTTTCAGCGCTTTGTTGATCAGGGCGGCAAGTTCCGGGTAGGCGTGATTAACGCCTGCAACCTCGACTGCTTCTTCTGCCACAACGAGGCCATGCCCAATCCACGTCGCCTCGGCAAGGCCGCGGGTCGGGTCCGGCTCCCCCTCGAGGAGCTGGCCAAGATGTCGAGCGCTTACGCGGCGCTGGGCGGCCCTCAGATCAACGTGACGGGAGGGGAGCCCCTCGCTCAGAGTCAGCTCTTCGAGTTCCTCGACGCGATCGACGAGCAGGGGGCGCGGATCGTCCTCAATACGAACGCGGTCCTGGCGGAGCGGCTCCTGAGCCGACCCAAGGTCAAGAAGATCACGGGCATTCTGGCGAGCGTTCACACCACGAGCGACAAGATCTTTCGCGAGCAGCTCGGCGGCTCGAGCGCTCAGGAGGTCCTCAGGAACGTCGTCGCGCTCGATCGTCACGGCTACGCGGTCGAGCTGAACTACTCGCTTGGCCCCTACAACCAAGACGAGTTCGAAGAGGTCCTCGAGTTCGCGGTCGCCAAGGGGCTCAACCTCAAAGCGATCGCCCTCGTCCGGCCGCACGAGGGCGCTGACTTCTACGGCGGCGAGTGGGTCGACCCTCGCTGGCTCGAGGGAATTCTCGCGGCCAAGGGGGCCCGAGAGCGGGGACGGTCGAGCAAGCTGGGCGGGACGACCACGACCTACGACTTGCGCGGAACGCAGGTCAAGGTCAAGAACGTTGCGCGGGGCCGGCTGCGGACGGACTTCTGCCGAGCCTGCCCGCACGAGTCGGCCTGCGGTGAGGGGATCTACGGCCTCCGGGTCGGCGTGGACGGGTTCTTCAAGCCTTGTCTCCTTCGCAAGGATCGCTTCTCTCCGATCGACCCGGAGCGCTCCTACGAGGAGCAACTCCTCGAACAGATCGGCGCCATGGTCGGCGACTGGAGCCGAGCCGAGTTCGTGGGCGGCGCGCCTGCTTGATTAAGAGGGGCTGTTTTCTAAGAGGGGCTGCGCCCCTCCTCGTCGCTCCGCTCCTCACCTCCTATCGCGGCTTCGCCCCTTAAAGGGGGCTCCGCCCCCCCGGGTCCCCCCCGTTTGAGTCACCTGGCTCATGCTTGTGCGCGTGCTCGTGCCCGACAGT
>JAESQQ010000303.1 GCA_016765095.1 Planctomycetota bacterium
GGCCGCAGCGAGCCGCGTCCCGAACCCGAACAACACGAGGTCCCCCTCGTCGAGGGAGCCAGTCAGCTCCTTGACACTCGCCTTCTCAGCGTCGGAGAGGGCCCTCTTCATGGTCCCGTCGACCGAGCCGTCGGCCTTGTAGATCACGCAGGGGAGCCCGCCGTAGCCCTTGGCCTTAACGGCCTTCTCGAGCTTGCGGTGGAAGCCCTTCCCGTCCTTCGCGCCGCCGGGAATGCGAAGCGCTTTGACGCGACCGCCCGCCTCGAGGGCGCCCGCGAAGAACGCGACTTCGGTGCCCGCGAAGGCCTCGCTGAGGTCAACTAGCTCGAGGGCGAAGCGAATGTCGGGCTTGTCCGAGCCGAAGCGGTCCATGGCCTCCCAGTAGGGGATCCGCGGGAAGGGGTATTCCTGGACCTTCCACTTCGGAGCGCCCTCGATCTCCTCGTCGCAGAGGCGCTTGTAGAGGCGCTCGATCACGCCAAAAATGTCCTCTTGCTCGACGTAGGCCATTTCCATGTCGAGTTGATAGAACTCGCCCGGCGCGCGGTCGGCGCGGGCGTCCTCGTCGCGAAAGCAGGGCGCGATCTGGAAGTACTTGTCGAACCCAGACGCCATCAGGAGCTGCTTCCACTGCTGGGGTGCCTGGGGGAGCGCGAAGAAGAGGCCCGGGTGAACGCGGCTCGGGACCAGGTAGTCCCGGGCTCCCTCCGGCGAGGAGTTGGTCAGGATCGGAGTCTGGACCTCGAGGAAACCCTCGCCGTGCATGTGGTCCCGCATGATCCGAATGATCGCGTCGCGGACCACCATGTTGCGGTGGATTCGCTCGCGGCGGAGGTCGAGGAAGCGCCACTTCAGGCGCAGCTCCTCGTTCTCCATTCCGCCGCCTGAGTCCTTGCCGACTTTGACCTGGAGCGGGAGCTTCTCGACGATCGAGTCGATCGTGATCTGGTTCGCGACGAGCTCGATCTCGCCGGTCGCCAACTTGGGGTTGGCGTGGTCGCGCGCGACGACTTCTCCGTCGATCGTGACCACGCTCTCGGGCTTGAGGGTTCGCGCAGCCTCGAGGGCCTCTACGTGGTTCTCGGTGCAGGCGACCTGGGTCAGGCCGTAGTGGTCGCGCAAGTCGAGGAACACGTGGTGCTTCTGATCGCGATGCGAGTGGACCCAGCCGCTCAGGCGAACGGTCTGCCCGACGTGCTCTTTGGTGAGCTCACCGCAGGTGTGGGTCCGATAGGAATGGAGGGGGGCGTCTTGGCCGCTCATAACCGGCTCCTGACCTGTGATTGGGTCCGCGGGGGCAGGACGCTACCCCGGATCCTGAGTGCACGCCAGGGACGCGGAGCCCGCCCACGAGCCCTCTGACGGGGGACCTTGGACCCGCTGTCGCAGAGCCTTATTGGAGGACGCGGTTCCGCATCACACGCACGCCGTTCCACACGATCAGGCTCGCGACGACGACCAGGTAGATCGGGCAGACCCAGACCCAGCTCACGCAGTGATCGGATCCGAACAGGAGGTAGCGGTTGAGCTCGGTCACGTGGAACAGGGGGAGCGCGTAGGCCACCTGCTGGAGGCCCACCGGGAGATCGCTGACGGGGAACATCATTCCCGAGAACAGCGACATGGGAGTCAGGACGCCGCTCACGAAGAAGTTGAAGTTGTTCATGTTCTTGGTCAGCGAGACGACGTGGAACCCGAGGCCTGCGAACAGGAACGAACACCAGGCACCGACGAGGGGGATCGCGAGCAGCTGGGGTCCGTTGATATGCGTCAGCCAACCATTTGCGTAGCCGAACACGAGGTAGACGCAGAGCACGATCGCGGAGAACAAGAAGCCCTTGACCGCGCAGAACAGCGCCTCGCCCAGGAACACGTCGGTCGGCGTGAGCGGCGTGGCCAGCATTCCGTCGTAGCTCTTCTGATAGACGAGCCGAACGAAGGTCCCAAACGTCGTCTCGAAGGCGGCCGTGAACATGGCGGTCATGGCGAGAGCGCCGGGCCCCATGTAGGCCCCGAGCGGAAGGCCGGCCATGCCGGCCTCGACGTAGTTGCCGAGCCCGAGCCCGATCGCGGTCAGGAACAGGATCGGCTCGAAGAAGGCTGGGAGGGCGTTGGCGAGGAAAGTCGAGCTGTAGACGACCCAGTGACGCATGACCACCGCCCACAGGCGCTGGGCGCGGGAGGGAGCCGGTGGAGGCCCGCTGGTTCCGCGGAGGTAATCGGCGGGCTCCGCCACGGCCGAGGCCTTCTTGGGGGAGTCCGTCGGAGGAGCAGCCGTCGGCTCAGTCACGGAGACTCCTCCCGGTCAGCTTCAAGAAGACGTCCTCCAATGACGCGATTCGAAGCTGGGCCCCGCTCCAGCTCGCCAGCCAACCGCGGAGCTTCTGCTCGTCGTCGTCGAGAATGAAGGCCCGGTCGCCGTGGACCTCGACGAGGGTCGCCTCGGCCTTGGCGCTCGCCTCCCAGGCCGCGTCGGGCTGCTGACTGACGGGCAGTTCGAGGACGTAGCGCGGGAGGTGCTCCTCGATCAGGGCCTGGGGGGTGCCCTCGGCGATCATGATCCCGTTGTCGACGATCCCGACCCGGTCGGCGAGCTGGGCGGCTTCCTCCATGTAGTGGGTCGTGAGCAAGATCGTGAGCCCCTGCTCCTTGAGCTGGCGGATCGCGTTCCAGATCGCGTGCCGGATCTGAGGATCGAGGCCCGTCGTCGGCTCGTCGAGGAGGAGGAACTCGGGCTGATTGAGGAGCGAACGCACGATCGCGAGCCGACGCTTCAAGCCGCCCGAGAGGGCCATGATCGGGACGTGGCGCTTTTCGGTCAGCTCAAGGAAGGCCAGGAGCTGCTCGCACCGCTCGCGAAAGGCCTCCCCGCGGAGTCCGAAGTAGCGCCCATAGACGAGGAGGTTGTCCCAGACGTCGAGATCGGTGTCGAGGCTGTCCTCTTGGCCGACGACGCCGACCCGAGCCTTGATCTCACACGCCGCGTGATCTGGGTCGAGGCCAAACACGCTCAGGTCGCCCGCGCTGCGGCGCGCGAGAGCCGTGATCAACTTGAAGAGCGTCGTCTTGCCCGCGCCGTTGGGACCGAGCAAGCCGTAACACTCGCCGCGCTTGACCGAGAAGCTGACCCCGTCCACAGCCGTGAACTTGCCGTAGCGCTTTACCACCCCCTCGACCGCGAGCAGGGGAGGCGCAGACCCACCTAGCGAGCCGCTGGGCGAGCTTTGCAGCGAGTTCATGAGTTCTGCCCGAGCTGGTGAGGGACCGTCCGCCTGGCAAGTATGCCGCCTAAACGGCCGAGAGCCACGGCCCGGCTCGACCCTCTCTCGAGCTCGAGCAGGATCGACCACCGTCCCTCCGGGCGACCCAGCTAGCGCCCAAGATCGAGGTCTGGGAGAGTCCTGGGCGTGAAGCCTGCCCTGCCCCAGATCGGTCGCTATTCAACCCTCGACGTGCTGGGCCGAGGGGGCATGGGGGTGGTCTACCTCGCTCGCCACCCTGATCTGGGCTACGAGCTAGCGATCAAGGTCCTCCTGAAGGGACGCAGCGCGACCCCCGCACAGCGGAAGCGCTTTCAGCGCGAAATCCGAGCGCTCAAGCAGCTCAAACACCGTGGGCTGGTCGAGATCCTCGACGTGGGGGTCCACCAGGGCGCCCCTTGGTTCGCCATGCGCCGAGTCGTGGGCGAGAGCCTCGAGGAACGGCTCCGAGTTCGAGGACCCCTCTCGAACGAAGAGGCGCTTGAGCTCGGCGTTCAGCTCTGCGGAGCCTTGAACGCCGCGCACGCGATCGGGATCCTCCACAGGGACCTCAAACCCGACAACGTGCTCTGCGCGCCAGAGAGCCGTTACGTCCTCACGGACTTCGGGCTGACCAAGGAGCTCTCTCGGGGCGGGGTTTACAGCTCCTGAGGTAGCGACGGTTAAGTGCGCGGGAGGCTCCAGAGAGGCCGAGCGGCAAGGTCTGGGGGCTGGGCGGGGGTAAACC
>JAESQQ010000304.1 GCA_016765095.1 Planctomycetota bacterium
ATCACGACGACCACGACCACGACCACGATCACGACGACGACGATCACGACAACGATCACGACGACGATCACGACGACGACGATCACGACGACGACGACGATCACGACGACGACGACGATCACAAGAGTGGAGTGGCCTCAGGAACCGTATTCGTTCGGGACGGCGCGAGGGTCGTAGCGGGTGGTGACGCCAAGCTCTTCGCCGCTGGGCCCCTCTCGATCGGGGCTGACGCGACCCTGGGCGAGCAAGTCGTTACGAGTGGAGGAGGACTCGCTTTGTGCGCTTCGCGGATCACGCTTGGAGGGAGCCTGAGCAGCGCTGGCCTGGTCTTGTTCGCGACCCACGGCCCAATCGACGTGCGCTCTCAATCCGCTTGGCAGGTCGCAGGGCCCGCTTACCTCGCAGCACGAGGCAACCTCACCTTCAGGAGCGGCACCGTCGCCAACGTCACCAGCAGCCTCCACATTGAGGCCTACGCAGGCGACTCCGTGGCAGGCTTCTGCGGGCGGGCGCGCTTTGACGACGCCCAGGTCAACGTCGGCGGAAACTTCCAACTGGAGGCGGGAGAGGTCCTGTTCGGGCCCAAGTCTGCCTTGCGCGTCGAAGGCACAAGCGAGATCTACGCTGCCGACCGCTTCGAGCTAGGCCGCGACGCCACGATCGCGGCCTCGGTGCCGGGCTCCCCGGAGAGGATCTCCCACCCCGACGGCGCGCTCGCCTTCCTGGCGCTCCTCCTGCGTGAGGATCGCCCTACCACGGCTCTCCTCGCGCCCGGATCGACCTTCGTCGGCTGCCTGCACGGCTACACAGCGCAGATCCGAGTCGAGGGTGGAGACGGAGCGCTGGGCGTTGGCCTCGCCAAGCCCGGCGTCTACGGCGCGATCGCGGGGGACTTCCTCGCGACCAACTCGGCCGTGATTCGCTTCGACGCTCACGTGGGGCGCTTCGTCGGCGACGTGCGGGGCCTCGTCTTCACCCGTCAGGACCTCGGCGGCGGTCGGGTCGTCGACGTGCCGCAAGCAGGCGTTCGCGTCAGCGCGCTTGATATCGACGGTCAGCTCCTAGAGGCCATGACCGACGTCGGCGGGGAATTCGTCCTCGAAGGCCTTCCTGGGCCCCAGGCCGTGATCGTCGCGGACGGAGCTGCGCTCGGCTACGGCCGAGTCAGCCTGCGGGTCAAGATCGAGCGCCAGAGCGAAGCTCTGGCTCCCAGGCCCTGGATCCTGTTGCCCCTGGTAGAGGGCGCAACCTTCACCCTCACGCCTGGGGGCGCGACGACAGCTGCGCTCGTGCTGACGAATCCTGCGGTCCCCGAGGCCAGCCTCACGATCGCAGCCGGGACGCAGCTCGTGTTCCCCCCCGATCTCGAGCCGAACGACTTCGATTCGCTCTCGATCTACGAGCTTCCCCTGAGCGCACTCCCGGCCGCCTTCCCCGACGGGCAGGTTCCGGTGCTTGCGCTCGGCTTCCAGCCTGAAGGGCTCGAGGTCGTCGAGGGCTTCGACGTCACCTTCCCAAACCCCGACAGCCGGCCGGCTGGAGAGAGCGTCGACGTCTACCAGTTCGACCCCGGGCTTGGCGAGTGGGTCGTCAAGGCTCAGGGCACCGTTTCGCCAGACGGACTCAGAATCGAGGCCACGCTCAACACCTTCCTCTACCCCGCAGCGATTCCCGGAGCCGGCCAGATCTTGCTCGTCAGGGCGGGCGGGATCGTCGTTGACGCGATCACGAGCGACCCAGTGGTGGGCGCGACGGTCCTTGTCCAAGGGCGCAGCGCGGAGACAATCTTCAGCGGCGTCTTTATCCACGGCGACGTGTTCGGCCGAGTTGGCGACGAGCTCGAGTTTCGCGTCACGGTGCCGACTTCATTCAGCGCCCCCGCAGGTTGCCCTGAGACCGCGACCTTTGTCGCCAGGGCTCGGGTCGTGGTGGACCCCACCAACCCAGCTCGGGGCCTGCTCGACGTCGCGTTCCCCTTCACGATCCGGTTTCTGCGACCGATCTGCGTTCTAGGCCGCGTCGTCACACAATCCGGTCTGCCCGTGAGCTGTATCCCCGTCACCGCGAACGGCGTGACGGTCTTCACGGACCAAGACGGCGACTACCTCATGCCCGCGATCCCCGTCGAGCTCGGGGGCGCGCCCGGATCGCTTCAGCCCTTCGGCGTCGTAGCGACTCGCTCCTTCGTTGACCCCCTCGACCCACCCAATCTCCTCCCCTTCCAGTTCACAGGATCCGTCACCGTTGGCGTCGCGCAATACTCCCCTGGCACGGCGCTGCCAGCGCCACCAATCGTTCTGAGCGGACCCACAGCTTCCGCTGGCAACCCAGGCGTACCCGGCACCGGCGGGATCCTCAACGACCCGATCAACGACGCCCCCGCGGTCAGCCCCCGCCTGCCCTTCGCGACCCTGACCCAGGCCAACGGGTCTAGCGAGGACACAGGATTGATCCCCCTCGGGCTGGAGTACAACTGCTTCAATCGCGTCTTCTACACAGTCAACGCGGCCGGCTTCGACAGCCTCATGAGCATTCAGTTCGTGGGACCGGGGGCTGGGCAGTGGACGACTGAGGTCGCCAACTTCGGGGCCGGATTCAGCCCTCCCTCTGGCGGGGTCTCCCGCGACGCCACGAACCTGACCCTGGTCTGTGATCCCTCGATCGTGCCGGGTGGGCCGCTGACCCCGACTCAGACCGCTGCGCTCGAGGAGAAGAACTTCGCCTACGCCGTCTCGGGCGAGGGTCGCGTGTTCCGCTTCAAGCTCGCGCGGGACAACGGGGGTCGTGTGCTCGGCTGGAACGTCCCCAGCTTCGTGTTCGCAGCGGGAGCGAGCTTCGTGGCCGAGTCCGATCCCACGGGGGGCCTGTTCCTGGGTCGAGTCAACGCCACGACTGCCAACACGGATTGGCGCTTTCTCTCGCCTAGCGTGGATCAGTACCCGCCGGGGCAACCGGCCGTGATCTCCTCGACACCCCGCCAGATCGACGATCTGACCCTCGAGCCGGGCACCGGAGGCAGATACTGGCTCGGGTCTAGCGCGTTTGGCTTCGAGGAGGTCGATCTGCTCTCGGGGCAGAGCCAGGGACAGTACGTGCCCGGCGTCGCCTCGCGACTTTTCTGGCCGGCCTTCGCGCCCTTTCAGGACGCGAACGGCGGTGGGCAGAACATTTATGGCGTTCGCAACCTGGGTGGGCTCCCGACACCACAGGGTCCGTCGCTCGCGGTCGGGCCCTTTGGAGACGCCGTCGTCGCGATCAAGCGGGCAACCTCCCCCAATGTAGTCTTGGGCGATCCCCATGTCGCGGGGGCTGAGGTCGTTCTTTACCGCTCGCCCGCTCCCTCGCCCGGGGCAGAGTGGCGGATCACGGGCCTGACCTTCGGCGAAAAGACCGGCGACCCGGCCGAATACAGCCTCTACGTGCTCGAGACCAACATTCAGACCGTGACCCAGGACCCCGCAACTGCGACGCCTGTGACCGTTCGGATTCGCGAGCTGCAATACAACTTCCGGACCACCTTCTCAGGGGGCACGTTCGGAACCCCGGGCACGCCACCCACACCTGCCGTGCCTGACAGCAACGGCGACGGCCTGATCGACGCGATCGAGATCGCGCTTTACGGGGCCTTGCTCCCAGACGACGGCGACGGCCTGACCACCTATCAGGAGCTGGTGCTCCTGGGCACCGATCCACAGAGCAGCGACACCGACGGCGACGGCTACCCCGACCAGCAAGAGACCGCCGCTCGGAGCGATCCAAAGGACGCAAACGACGTCCCGACGCCCACCGTCTCGATCCCCGGAGACCTAAACGTCCCACCCGCGACGAACCGGAACTACTCGCTCTCGATCCTGGCGGGGGGGCTGGCGGACCCCTTCACGACGAGTCGAACGCTCACAATCAGCGGGAACGCGACCTTCAGCGGCGGAGCCACGAGCATTAGCGTGGCGCACGGGGGCGGATTCGTGATCGAGGGCGGCGCCCAGGGCTTCGCCGCGATCACAGCGAGCGGCGGCACGATCCCTGACGTGACCTTCACCCTCGCGATCCGCGACGTGAGCTTCCAGATCGCCGCCCAATGCGCGGTCCGCAATTGCCCTTGCACGGCCTGCTCGGGCACCGCCGACAAGCAAGACGGCGCGTTTGTGAACCTCTCCAGCATGGTCGGCGGGTTCATGTGGAAGCTCGAGGTGCTCCCACACACGCTCGGGCGAAACGGACTCGCGCCCGCCTTCCACCTCAAGACCAACTCGCGCGCCCACTCGCGCGGGGGCTGGTTCGGCACCACGCCGGCCACCATTCCTTGCTTCGAGCGGATCGTGCTCGAGGGCGGCAGATACGTCTACTACGAGAGCGGGGTCCGTCGCTACGCGTTCGACCTCCGCCCAGTCGCAGGAACGCCTGGAGGCGGCTCGCCCCTCAACCTAGAGGGAGCGACGGCGCGAGCGCGCTACGAGGTGCTCAAGGACCTAGGCGGCGAGATCGTGCTCCGCAAGCCAAACGGCGCTCGCTTGAAGTTCTATCCGCTCAGCGACGGGCTCCGAGCCGGCGCCCTCAAGACGGTCGAGAACCGGTTCGGAGATCGGATCGAGCATTTTTACAACTCGCTCGGTCAGCTCGAGACGGTCACCGGTGTCTACGGACGACAGTGGCGTTTCACCTACGACGCGAGCGGCCGTTTGGAGCGAATCGCTGAACAAGCAGGACTGCGAGGCCGGGCGGTCGGCTTCGTCTACGACGCGCAGAACCGGCTTCTTCGGATCAACACGACAGGGGTCACGACCACGGTGGCTGGGAACGGTGGGGTCGCCTACGCCACGAAGCCCTACGTCCTGCTCTACCCGGACACGCTCCTGCCCTCGCCCCTTCCCCTTGAAAATGACCTGTCCTGGGACACGAACCTCGCGGGGATCGTCTACCCCCGCGAGGTCTTGAACTCGAGCATGACCCCTCGATTCCGCAACGGCTTCGGAGGCCCGCCCAGCTCGGCCACGCCCAACGACAGGATCGCGTCGCAGATCTGGGGGGACTCGACCGGCTCAGGCGTGGTCTCGGGCGGGACCCTGAGCTACAGCTACGGAGTCGGCTCCACGACCGTGATCGACCGCAACGGCAACCGAACGGTGTATGCATTCAACGGACAAGGTCTCGCGACCTCGGTCACCGAGCAAAGCAACCGTGACGTCCGGGGCCCAGGCGTGGATCCCGACTTCCTGACCCAGCGGACCTACAACGTCGACGAGCAGATCACGGACCTGATCCTGCCCGCCGGAAACCGCGTCCAGTCGACCTTCGACGACGGCGACCCCAACCGCTACGCCCACGGAAACGTGCTCGAGCTGCGCCGAATCGCTGACAGCGCGCGCGGTGACGGTCAAGGCCTCGCGATCCAGGACATTGTCACGACCTATCGCTACGAGCCGATCTTTCAGCAGGTCCGGCTCGCGACCTCGGCTCGAGGCAATCACCCCCCTCGGCAGCGGCGAGTTCAATCCACCGATCCCCGACGTCAGCGCCAGCGCCCGCAACCTTGATTTCGACCTCAACGGAGTCGCCAACGACGAAGGGCTCGCCGCCCAGAACTTCCGCCAGCGTCGCTACACGTCCGAGACGATCTACGACTACCAAGAGGGCTCCGCCGGTCAGATCCAAGTCCTCGCAGCCAGGGAGGGGATCGTGCTCAGCGGCCCGCAAATGGCCGCCCTGAGCGTCGCCGCTGACCTCAACCTGGACGGGACCACGAGCCAGATCGTCGGGCTCCCGGTCGAGTCGCGCCGGCCCTTGGTGACCCTTGAGGGTCTGCCGCCCCAGGACATTCGAAGCAACTACCGCTGGAGCTCCTTCGGCCTCCTGCGCGAGTCGATAGACCCCCTCGGGCACATTGCGCGCTACCTCTACTCCCCGCTCCCTGCGGGGCCAGGGCAGGCACCCAACGGCCTGAGCGGCGCCTCCCCGACCGAGGGCGGATACCCGCTGGAGAGCATTGACGACGCCGACCAAGGCCCCTTCGCCCTGATTCGCACCCCTCCCGCCCACCCGCTCGTGGAGCGAGTTCAAGCGCGCACGCGCACGGAGCGGGACGCGGTCGGCAACGCTATCGCGATCGTCGACGCCCGTGGAATTCGCTCGACCCTGGTGGTCAATGAGCTCAACCAGACCGAGCTG
>JAESQQ010000305.1 GCA_016765095.1 Planctomycetota bacterium
CTGGCGCCGGCGTCGCGCTGCGGGCGGTCAGCACGACCGCTTGCGGCGCGGGCCGGTCGTGGAGGTCGAGGACCCGGTCCGCGCCAGACTCCCAAATGACGCTCCCGTCCGCGGCGTGCTCGACGAGCTTGCACCTCTGGAGCGTGCGCCCGGGGAGCTTGACGTTGAGGAGGTAGCGACCGGGCGTTTGAGGATCCGCCCTAAGGAGCAGCGACTTGGCGGGATCCCAGGCCCCGAGCGTCGGGTGAGCCCCGACCAGCGAGAGCGTCCTGCCCGTGGCCAGAGTGGTGTGGTCGACCGCGAACCGGACCTCGATCTCGTCGCGGAAGGCTGACTCGAAGACTGCGTTGGTTCCGGCTGAGTCGACGCTGAGCGCGAGGTCCTGACCCAGCTCCCAGCGGACGCTTCCGTCGGCGCGAATCACGACGGCCTTGCAGCGGGTCTGGGTGTTGGCGGGCAGGCGGACTTGGCCCGCCCAGGCGGGGAAGACTCCGGTGGAGGTCCGCAGCTCGACGCCGCGCGCCGGATCCCAAGCCCCGAGCGCGGGGTCCTCGCCCACGAGCACGACCCGATCGCCGAGGCCCGTGTTTGGCATGCGGACCAAGAGGTGCACGTTGGCCTGACTGCTCACCACGCCGAACTCGGACGCGCGGTAGTTCGCCGCGTCGTAGCGGGCAACGAGCGCCGCGAAGGCGTCGGTGTAGCGCCGCACGAGGGCGGAGTCGCGCACGATCAGGAGGTCTTCGTTGCTGTGCGTAAAGGCGGTCCAGGTCCAGTTGCAGGCGCCCGTGATCACGTCCTCGTCGTCGATCAGCGCGAACTTGTGGTGCATGGCCGAGTGTGCCGAGCCAGTGTTCGCGGCCACGATCACGCGCCCCCCACCCCGCGCCACACGCTCGTCCTCCTGGGTCGTGTCCGCCTGCTTCTTCTCGGTGATCAAAATCACGTCGACGCCGCGACGCGCCGCGTCGGCCATGGCCCGAGCGACTTCGCGATCGCGGAACGAGAACATGGCGACCCGGATCGAGAAACGGGCTCCCCGAATCGCCGCCAGAACGGCGTCGCGAGGGCGGTCTTCGGGAGAGAAGTAGACCCGCGAGACGCTCCCTTGGCCGACGCCGGCAGTCTCGGGGCGCTCACCCCAGAGCTCTGAGAACTCCTCTTGGTAAGCCGCCACGATCGCAGGGTCGTCGAGGGACACCAGATTCTCGTCGTTGACGAGTTCGGCGGTGTTGTTCCAGTTGAAGGAGCCCGTCAGGACGCGCCGCCCGTCGATCACGCAGAACTTGTGGTGCATGATCGCGAACCGGTGCCGCTTGTTCTCAAAGCGCTTGATCGCAAAGCCCTCGGCCTCGAGGCGGTCGTCGAGTGTGTTCCAGGCCTTGGCCGCGTTCTTGGCGTCGACCACGATCCGAACCCGCACGCCGCGAGCCTTGAGTTCGCGCAGCGCGATCAGGAAGGCCTCGCTGCGAATGTTGTATTGGGCGACGTCGACCTGCTGCTGCGCGCTCCGGAGCGCGGTCAAGGAGACCTTCTCGGGGCTCTCGTAGGGCGAGAAAGTCGCGCTCGGCCCAGCGAGGGCGAGGGTCGAGCCGAGCGGCCCTGCCAAGAGCAGACCTGCCAAGAGCAGGGCGGCGCAGGCTCCTAGCCATTGCGAACGAAGGGGTCTCACGGGCTCTCCCTCTGCAACCAGCGCACCGCGTCATGGCGCACTTAAGTCTTTAAATACCAGTCGGATCCGAGTCCGAATTCGGGAAACGGGAGCCCGAGGGAAGCCGCCTGTGTCTTCACGGCGGAGCTCGGGCTCAGGGGAAGAGAGCCATCGAGAGGCGGGAGCCGGACACGGCATAAGGAAGAGAGAACCGGGGTACAGCTCCTGACGTAGCGACGGCTAACTGCGCGAGCGGCTCAAGGGAGGCGTCGGGGAAGCCGATTGGCAAGGCCTGGGAACCGGGCGGGGGTAAACCAATAGGCGATTGAGACGGCACGAGCGACGAGGATCCCCTGCCTCACCTTGAAGGTCTCTTCGCGAGTGTCTCTAAATCGACGGGTTGAACTGGGCCGCTGCGCGGCAGCGTTCGCTCAGCCAACGAGCCGCGCCCCTATGCCGGAAAAGGCCAGAGGCGACCCCGGTTGACGCCGCTTCGGCGGGGCGACGAGGAGGTCGCAGGTCGAGTCGCGCTTGGAGAGCGAAAGCCTCCCTGCGTGAAAGTCCAGCAAAGAGGAGCTTGCGGACAGACCGCGTCCCAGCCGACTCGCAAGTCGGCGTTGGAGGGCGTGTCTTGAGGGGAGATTCAAAGAATGTCACGTGTCGGGCTCGGGGATCCTGGGAGGGAGCAACTCGCCGGTCGCCGGGTCGATCGGGTACCGGATCAGAACTCCGTCGCTGCACCGAGGACAGGCAGTGGGGTTCGCGCCGATCAGTCGCTCAAGGAGTTCCTGCCAGGTCGCGGGGATCTCGGGCGAGGCGCTTGCGGGCGAGCAGCTCTCGGCCTCGAGGAGTTGGCGCGCCTTCTCAAGCTTGGTGTTGACGTTGCTTGGCGCGTGTAGCCCGTAGTGGCGGATCTTGCGGAAGCCCTTGGGGAGGACGTGCTGGAGGAAGCGGCGAATGAATTCCACGCCGGTGACGGTCGCGGTGCCGCCCTGCTTGGTCGCGAAGGTCACCTTTCCGTCTTCATGGGACAGAAGACGGTGATTGGAGATCCCGACCCGGTGGGTATAGAGGCCGAGATATCGGAAGACCTGCTCGGGGCCAGCGAAGGGCCTCTTGGCGTAGGCGACCCACTTCTTGCGATAGAGCTTGTCCTTGAGGAGTCTGAAAGCCTGGCGCTCGAGGTCGAGTTCGTCCGCCTCCTGGCCCGTGCCAAGGCTGATTCCACCCCGCTCGACCGCCTTGCTGAGGAGGGCGAGGAACTTGCCGCGGAAGAGCTTGGAGAGCACGAAGACGGGGAAGAGAAACTTCCCCTCGTAGCGAGGCCGGACCCAGCGAGAGCCGTCGAGTGCCAGCCCTCCGCCGGTGACAATGCAGTGGACGTGCGGGAAGAAGTGGAGTTCACGGGTCCAGGTGTGGAGCACGGCGGTCACGCCGAGGGTCGCCCCGAGGCGGCCCTTGTCGTGGCCGAGTTCGAGGAGTGTCTGCGAAGCCGCCTTGAACAGGAGCCCGTAGAAGACGGCGCGATTGCGGCGAGCGATCGGCTGCAGCTCGCTGGGGACGGTGAACACGACGTGGAAATACGGGGCGGGCAGGACCCGCTTCATGCGCTCCAGGACCCAACGAGCCTGCTCCAGGCTTTGGCATTTTGGGCAGTGGCGGTCGCGGCACGAATTGAAGGCCGGGACGGTGTGCCCACAGCCGTTGCAAATGTGGAGGTGCCCCCCGAGCAGCTCGGTCCTGCAGGCCTGGAGGTTCCAGAAGACCTTGCGCTGCTCGGGGGTGAGTACGTACCGCTCCCGACAGGCCTCGCCGTAGGCGCGGAGCACGTCCGCTACCTCCAGGCGAGGCCGCTCTTTCTTCGGCTTGTCGTCACAGCGCTCGGTGCGCTGCACTCGGAGCTATCCGAGCGACTTGCCTTCTTCGGTCCCGAGCAGATCGAGCGGGCTCTTCGTCCGCGCCACGTGGCGTTTGCTCACATGGACGTAGCGAGACGTGGTTCGGATCGAGGCGTGGCCGAGGACGAGCTGGATCGTGCGGAGATCCGTCCCCGACTCGAGCAGGTGCGTCGCGAACGAATGTCGCAAGGTATGAGGCGTGGCGCGCTTCGAGAGCCCGCAAGCCTTCGCGGCTCGCTTCAGAGCATTCCGAATGGTGTTGGAGGCAATGAACGTCCCTTCGCCGCCGGCGCCCGGGAAGAGGGTGTCACCGGGCGGCCTCGCCGCTAGCCAATACTCGCGCAGCAGCAAGAGGAGCCTCTCGCTGAGCATGACGTAGCGATCCTTCCTCCCCTTGCCTCGGCGAACGCGAAGCACCATGCGCTTGCTGTCGAGGTCGGAGCAGCCCAAGCGGCAGATCTCGCTGACGCGGAGCCCTGCCCCGTAGGCGGTCGTGAGGATCGCTCGGTGCTTGAGCGAGACGATCGCTCCGAGGAGTTCCTCGACCTCTGTCCCGCTAAGAATCTCAGGGAGCGACTTGGGGATCTTGGGCCAGGGGACATGCTCCACCACCTCCGGCCGGCGCAAGGTGGTTTGGTAAAGATAGCGGAGCGCGGCGACGTGCATTTTCAGCGACGAGGGCGATAGCCCCCTCACCTTGAGCAAGTGGAGCAGGTAGCAGCGCACCTCCGTCTCTCCCAGTTCGGTCGGCTGGCGCATGTAATGCTCGACGAACCTCTCGTAGCAGCGCACGTAACCCGCGATCGTTCCGGCCGAGAGCTGACGCAGCTCCATGTCAGCTATCATTCGATCGCGAGTCGACTCTTGGACGACTTTCATTGGATACCTCCTTGGTTCCAGGGGGGATTCCCTGGGACCAAGGAGGGTCCGTCGTCTGCTCTCGGAAGGCGACTCGCCTCCGCTGCGCCTTCGCGCCAGCTGCCGCGCAGCGGCTTAGTTCAACCCCGCCCCTACCCCCTCAAAGGGAAAGCTCGGGCGGGGGTAAACCCCGCCCCTACCCCCTCGAAGGGAAAGCAGTCAGTGCGTGCCTGGGGAAGGCAGAATCTGCCCGTTCTCAACTCGCTCGACGCCTGGGGGAGGGAGGCCTGTCGCCCGACCCTAAGTCCTTACTCGGTGTGGGGAGTCTGGCAAACGCCGACCGCTCGCGCTTTGGCTCCTGCATACTCCCCGGCTGGAGGCCTCATGCGTATCCCGTCCCTGCTCGCCTGCGTATCGCTCGCGCTCTGCTTCTCGCCTGCCTCGGCTCAGGACTCGAAGCCGACTTCCCAGCCCACGTCCCAGCCGGCCAAGACCGCCCTCGCGGGTGTCCTCGAGGCCGCCCGGAAGGACAAGATCAAGCTCGAAGGGCGCCACGTCTACTTCCTCGGCAAGAACCCTGGGGTCGCGCTACTCGAGCACGAGACCAAGCGCACCAAGCGCGGCTTGGAGGCGATTTTCTCCGAGCACGCCCCCGACGGCTCCTTCGTCCGCTCGACCTACGTCCTCGACTCGGCGGGCAAGCTGCTCGCGATCGAAATCGGAACCGGGACGCGGGACAGCTATCCCGACGCGAGCCGAACCCAGCGCTTCGTCCGCGAAGGCAAAGAGCTAGCGGAGTTGAACAAAACCAAGCTCACGGGCGGCCGCAAGAAGCTCCCAATCTCGGCCCTCCCGATGTCGGTCGTGATGTTCGTGCTCCCCTCGCTCGCGAAGCACCTCCCAGCCAGCCTCGAGTTCGTCCCGGTGTTCGAGAGCCAGGTCCACGGCGAGACCATGGTGCTCAGTTGCGAGGCGACCAAGGACGGCGCCCGGGCAGCGGTCCTCGTCAGCGGTCAGCCCGCCGTCACGATCCAGATCGACTCCAAGGGAGCAGTGACTCAAATGGAGACGCCGGACGGAAACGTGATCAAGCCGGTGTCCGAGGCGAAGGCGAAGGCGATCCTCGCCAAGCTCAGACCTGCTTAGCGCCCTTCGAGCTGCAGCCGCGCCCGGAGGCGCGCGTTCTCGACCGCCAGCCCAATGTGGCGCGCGAGGGCGGTGAAGAAGGGGAGCGAAGTCTCGCGGACTTCGTTGTCGCCCTTCTTGGCGTCGACGTAGAGGACGCCGATTCGCGTGTTGTCGCTCCAGAGCGGCGCGCAGAGCAGGGTCCGGAGCCCGAGCTCGCGCATGGAGTCCGAGGTGTCCTCCACGTCGTCGCTCGTGATCACGAACAAGGGCTCGCCCGAGCGCATGACTCGCTCGGGGACCGAGCGGCTGAAGCGCTCCTTGAGTTCGAGTATCTCGTGGCCGCGCCCACGCGCGACGATGGTGCTGAGCGAGCCGCTCTCGTCGGCGAGCATGATCGCGCCCCGCTCGGCCTCGCTGGCCTCGATCGCCTGGTCGACGGCGAGCGTCATTAGCTCGCGCACGTCTTGGGTCTTGCTGATCGCGTCGAAGGTCTCGACCAAGAGCGCGACGTTGGTGTAGTCCCGCGCGAAGTTGCCCGTCATGATCCCCGCCAGGCGGTCTTCCCGGGGCGCGATCGCGGGCAGCTCCGTCGACCAAGTCTCGAGGCGGTTGCGGCCGAGCTGCTTGGCCCGATAGAGCGCCTGGTCTGACTTGCGCACGAGGTCTGCGGCGGAGGTCGCATGCGCCGGACAGCTAGCCGTTCCAAGCGAGGCGCTCAACCGAATCTCCTCGCCGAACTCGTGGTCCGCGACAGCCGCGCGGATCTTCTCGCCGGCAATGATCGCGCCCTCCTCGTCGGTGTCGTTGAGGATCACCGCGACCTCGTCCCCTCCGTAGCGGAAGCAGAGGTCGTCTTGGCGCATGACCTTGTGGAGGAGTTGACCGACCTCGCGCAAGACCGCGTCGCCCATGAGGTGGCCCCGGGTGTCGTTGACCTGCTTGAACCCGTCGAGGTCGAGCATGATCAGCGAGTAGGGGCTCCGGCTCGTCTCGAAGCGGCGACGCGCGTCGCGGAGCGAACGCTCGAAGTGGCCCCGATTGAAGAGGCGGGTCAGGGGGTCTGTGATCGCTTGCCGGTAGAGGCGCTCCTTGAGGAGGGCCGTCGTGGCGTGGTTGGCGAGGGTCAGGAAGAGGTAGAGGTCCTCCTCACGGAAGCTGTAGGTATTGGCGTCCGAGTCGAGGTAGATACAGCCGAGCAGGACGTCCTTGGCGTTCTCGTTGTAGCGACGACGCTCGTCGGAGACCCGCTCGGGCTCGCCCTCGCGGCGAGGCGGCGAGGCGAAGCTCGTGAGCGGAACGCACATAGCCGAGAGGAGCCCGAGGTTGCGAACGCTGGCGCTCAGGCCAGCGGGAGCGCGGTCAGCAATGCTCGGCAGGAAGAGCGGCTCGGCGGTCTCGACGACTTGATCCACGATCGAGCGGGGGACGTCGAGGTTGGCGTCGATCGCGATGCCCTTGTGGTCGCGCGCGATCCGGACGTCGAGGCCCCCGTCCTCGTTCTTGAGGAACACGATCCCGCGCTGAGCGCGAGTCAGCGAGATCGCGGTATCGAGCACGGTCTCCAACACGCTCTCGAAGTCGTTGCGGATCGTGTTGAGGAGGGCGCTCGTCTCACAGAGCTTGCGCCAGCGCTCGAGGAGATCGGTGGAGATCGGCCCTGACTCGGGGCGCGCCGCGAGGGTCGTCCCGCCCGCTGCGAGGATTCGATCCAAGCGGGCAATGACCTGCTGGAGCTCGTCGTCGGTCTGGGCCACAAGTCCTCCTCTAGGCACGGCTTTGGGGCCGGGCGGAGAGGATACCCGCAACCGGGGACTCTATCCCTGAGCACGGGAGTAGCCCCTCGAAGAGGCCAAGTCCTTGCTCGGCATCCGACTTTGCAGAGCATTAGGCGCAGAGCCCGGATCTGGGCTAGCGTAGCGACGAAGAATCGGGCAGCGGACCAGGCGTGACTGAGCAGGGCCAAGACACAGCGGGCGAGGGCAGAGGCGAAGAAGCCTCCGCAGGGCCCCCCTTGCGTCGCAAGCCACCTCCCCCCCTCACCAAGCGGACTCGCCGACCCACAGGCCCCCCAGGACCGGAGACCTCGCCTCAAGCCGGCTCGTTCCCAGCGGTCGGCGCCCCCAA
>JAESQQ010000029.1 GCA_016765095.1 Planctomycetota bacterium
CGCGGGTATCACACTGACCATTGATGCCGAGGAGGCGGAGCGCTTAATGCTTTCACTTGATCTGAGGTCCTCCGCTGGAGCCCGGCGGTCGTGCTGAACGTCGTCACGAGCGCGTTCTTCGTCTTGATCGCAGTCTTGGAGTATCTCCTCCCTCACCGGGAAGACTGGCGGGCTAGCGACGGCCAAGTCCTGCATGACCTCGGGCACTCGTGGTTTGGGACGGGGCTCGGCGGTCTCGCGGGGAACCTCACGATTGGGTTCTTGGCGCCGCTCCTCGCCGCAGCACTCTGGGGTGGGCAAGCCTGGTGGCCGAGCGATCTCCCCTTCGTTCTTCAGCTCGGGATCGTCTACCTCGTCGCGGACTTTGGCCGCTACTGGCAGCACCGGATTCACCACCTCGTGCCCTTCCTGTGGCGTTTTCACGCGCTCCACCACAGCGTCGAGCGGATGAGCGTATTCAAGACCAGCCGGAGCCACTTCGTCGAGCGCTACCTCCAGCAAGTGTTCATGTTCGGGCTCTTGATCCTGCTCGGCTGCCCGCTCGAGATGCTGGTCTGGTACATCATTCCGAACAGCGTGATCGGGCTCCTCGACCACAGCAACCTTGACGTCCAGCTTGGACCTCTCGAGAGAGTGATCATGGGTCCCAAGGGCCACCGGCTTCACCACTCTGCGGCGCCCGAGGACATGGACACCAACTTTGGGAGCGCGATCGTGCTCTGGGACGTCGTGTTTCGGACTTTCCGCGACCCGACCCGCGTGCCCCAGCCCGAGGTCGTTGGGATCCGGGACGACCCGATCCCGAGTGACTTCCTCCGCCAGTATTTCTCTCCTTTCCTCTGGGCTCGCTTGACGGCGCCCAAGCCCGCGCTCGAGGCCGCACCCGAGGAGTAGAGGGGCAGCACCCGAGCGCCCTTGGTAGCGTGCGCGCTCGTCGGCGTCTGTGTAGGGGAGGAATCGATGACGGTCCTGGTCGTGGTCAGCGGCGCTGAGTCAGCCGGTCCGCTCGTTCGCTGGGGAGCACGATTCGCCCGGGCCCGCCAGGAGACCCTGACGGTGTTCTATGCGACTCGCGGAGCCAAGCCTGGCGAGGCGGGTGACCTGCCGCTCGAGGACCCCAGCGACGACCACCCGATCCGGGTCGCGATTCGGACCGCGATTCACGAGGCCTGCGCGATGCTCCTCGACGACGCGGGGGACGGCGCCTTGGGCCCGAGCGCTCGAATCGAGGCCCAAACGCGCCGGGCTCGATCTGCGCGCGACTCCCGTCGGCTGTCGCGAGACAAGGACGGCGAGGGCGAGGGCCACGCAGAGGAGACGCGGCCGACCCTCGCTCCAGGCGCCGACGACTTCGTCTCGCTGCGCGGGATCGCGCACCCGGACGCGTTCGCGGCGACGATGGAGGAGATCCGCGTCTCAGGGGCGACGCTCGTCGTCGTGGGCCGCCATGACAGCCTCGCCAGCCAAGGGCTCGAGACTGTTCTCGGCGCGCTCGTGATGGAGCACGCGACTTGCGACGCAATGTTGATGCGCGCCGCAAGTCACTCGGGGCAGCGCTGCGCCAAGGTCCTGATTCCGGCCGCGGGCGGGCCGCACGCCCCCGTCGCGCTTCGGCTCGCGGAGGGTCTGACGCGGGAGGGGGCCGAAGTCCACCCCCTGTTCGTCGAGCAGGAGGGAGGGGAGGAGGACGAGTCTCGTGAGGTCGGAGCTCGGCGGCTCGCGAAGGTCCTCGCCGAGGCCGACCTCGACCCAGACGAGGAGCTGATTCAGCCGCGCGTCGAGCTCGGAGACGACCCGACCAAGGTGATCGGGACGTGCGCCCAGGAGGGCTACGACCTCGTGCTGGTCGGCGCCAGCAACCAGGGCTTCATGCAGCGGCTCTTGTTTCGCACGATCCCCGAGAACCTCCTCGCGGGGGACGAAGCGGTTGCTATGGCCGTGGTTCGCCGCGGGACACCGCTCCGGGAGCGACTCGGGATTTGGCTCGGCGAGCGGATCGAGCGCTACGCGCCACGGCTGAGCCGCGAAGACCGAATCGCCCTCTCCGACAGCCTGGAGGTCGGCTCTCGCTTCGACAAGGACGGGGTCGACTTCCTGACGCTGATCGCGCTCTCGACGGGGATCGCGTCCCTGGGGTTGATCCAGAACAGCCCGGCGGTCGTGATCGGGGCGATGCTCGTCGCGCCGCTGATGACCCCCATGGTCGGGGCTGGCCTTGCGCTCGTGCAGGACAACGTGGTCCTCGCCAAGCAGGCGGCTCGCTCGATCGTGTTCGGGTTCCTGACCGCGCTCGTGATCGGGATTCTGATCGGGAAGTGCTTCGGCTGGATCATGCCCGAGGGGAGGCTGACGAATGAGCTCCTCGCGAGAGGAGGGCCGAACGTCCTCGACTTGGGTGTCGCGCTGCTCTCGGGGCTCGCGGCGGCCTACGCCGTGGCTCGGCCCAACCTGAGCGGAGCCTTGCCTGGAGTCGCGATCGCGGCTGCGCTAGTGCCTCCGATCGGGACCGCTGGGATCTCGCTCGCGACCGGACACCTCGACAACGCTCGCGGGGCGGCGCTCTTGTTCGCCGTCAACCTCGTCGCGATCGTGCTCGGGGCTGCGGTGACCTTCTGGCTGATCGGAGTTCGCCCCAACGCGAAGGAGCGCGGCAAGCGACGGACGTGGGTTCGGCGAATCTTGATCGCGCTTTTGATCGCGCTCGGCGCGCTCGCGATCCCGCTCGCGCTTGGCATTTTGGAGGTCGTCGCCGAAGGAGACAAGCGGATCCACGTCACGGCCCCGCTGCGGGTCGACGTGGAGGCCCGCGTGACCCTCGACCCTCACATGACGCTGATCAGCGTCAATCGGAGCCACACCCACGAGCAAGTCGAGATCGTGCTCGCCGGGCCTGGGGAGCCGCCTCAAGCCCTCGTCGACGACCTGGCGAAGATCGTGGCGAAGCGCCACGGGCACCCGGTTCCGGTTCGAGTGATTACGGTGCAGCAGACCTGGGTTCAAACCGGCGTTGCCCCCGTCGCGACTGCGACGGGTGACTGATCACTCGGGGTCGACGGCTCGCGCTCGTTGGCTCTCGCGGCGCTGGGGGTTGGTGTAGGCGACCAACGCTGAGACGTCGTTAATGTTGAGTTGCTCGAGGGCGTCGGCCAGACGGCGGAGCTCCTCGGGCGCGTCTTGGATCACGAGGTAGACCTTGTCGCCGTCGCTGACCGCTTTGATCTTCCCCCCCTCGATTCGGGAGAGAGCGGTCTTCATCGCAGACATTCGGGACAAATCGTCCATAAGCTTTCCTGGGGTCGGAGCCTCTGTGAAGTTGGATTATAGGGCCCGAACGCCTGTCGGCTTCCCTCGGCGTCGATCCGGTGGCCGTCGTCCGCGTCAGACCCTAGAATAGCCGACCACCATCTAGGTTTACACGACACCTTTTGGTTCGAAGAAGGAGCGCGTGAGCGCCGAGAACGACGACTCGCTTCCTGAGGGAGCTGACGGAGAGACCCAGCCTGTGGCCGCAGAGGCCGGAGGGGATGGGTCCGATTCGAGCGGGGAGACTTCTGAAGAGGAGTCTCCTGCGGGGACTGCTGCTGGGCCTTCTCCTGCGGAGACTGCTGCTGGGCCTTCTGCTGCTGGGCCTTCTGCTGCTAGCCAGGTCGCGGAGGACGGGGTCGTGATCGTCGATCCCGCCGGAGGTGACGCCGGCGGTGACGAGACGGGGATCTTCGACACCTCCACGTTCGGCGGCGGCGGGCCGGCCGAGGTCGACGACGAATTCGATGCGCTCGGGTTCGACACGAGCTTCGGTGCCATGCCCGGAGGCTTTGGTCTCTCGCCAGGTTCGGAGCTCAACGACAACGACGACACCCCGCCTGGAGGGATCTACGTCACGGGCGGCGAAGACCTCGCTGTCTTGGACGCGCACGCGATTGGTCGCGCGCTGGCCGAAGCTCGGGGTGAGGAGACCGACTTCAAGCTCCCCGACATGGGCCCGCTTCAGGTTGGCTTGATCGGAATCGATATCGGCGCCGCCAAGGCGGTCGTGGCCCGCTTCGACGAGGACGGTCGCCACGAGATTGTTCCCAACGAGGACGACGACCTCAGCACTCCGATGCAAGTCTTCTTCGACGAGGACGGCGAGGAACTCGTCGGACGTGAGGCTCGCGCAATGGCGCCCTCCGCGCCGGATCGAGCGGTCGTCGACCTCAAGGAGAAAATGCTCGAGGACGGCGCGCAGTGGCAGGCGGGCGAGAAGACGATCGAGGTCCCGGAGGTTCTCTCGATCATGTTCAAGCGCCTCGTGAACTACGTCGAGGAGCACTCGGGGGAGGCCCCGACCCACCTCGCGTTGGCTGCGCCGGCATGGTTCGGCGACTCGCAGCGCGCGATGCTCCGAGCCGCCGCGGACACGACGGGTCTGACCTTGGTTGGGATCACCGAAGAGGCCCTCGCGGCGGCTGTTCCCTATTCCCTTCGGCTCAACGACCTCAAGCCGCGCCGCGCGCTTGTGTTCGACTGCGGTCACGCAGCGCTAGGAGTGGCCGTCGTTCGTTGTGCGGCCGGAGACATTCAGATCATGTCTCAGGACGCTGATACCAACCTCGGCTCCGCCAAGTGGGACGAGTTGATCGCGAACGAATCGGCCCGCAAGTTCAAAGAGAAGCACGGGATCGATCCCTGGGACGACCCTGCGGCAGCCGTCGACCTCCGGATTCGAGCGGAGGACGCGAAGCGTTCGCTGTCCCAGCGGGCCCAATGCACGCTCGTGGTGACGTGCGGCGGCAAGACGCTCAAGGTCGGCTTCAAGCGGGCCGGGTTCGAGAAGGCGGCCGGCAAGCTGCTCAAGGGCGCCAAGGCTCTCATGACCGAGGTCTTGGCCGAAGCTGGCTTGATTCGCTGGAGCGAGATCGACGCCGTGATCCTGACCGGAGGAGGGTCTAGGACCCCGAGTCTGCGTCGAATGGTGATCGAAGTCACGGGTCGCAAGCCCGAGCGAGGCATTCCGCCAGAGGAAGGGGTCGCGATCGGCGCTCTTTATTGGGGGATTGGCGAGCGCCACCGGACGAGGTAGCGAAACGCAGGCCAGGAACGTTTTCCGGGCGGCCGACCATCCTCGTCACGCTCGCCTGAGCCCAGGCACACCAATGATTTAGGGCCTTTGGCACGCGAGCGTTCAAATCCCATCACTTGGTACTTCCGTTCCGAACGATCGGGGCTACTATCTCCCCCTTCCTGAATCCAACACCCTATTCCCTCTCCTATTCCTACCAGGGAAGCAACCGCGTTCGATTCGCGGGAGGCACCAAATGAAGGTTCGTTCTTCCGTTCGGCGCATTTGCGATCAGTGCAAGGTCGTGCGGCGCAAAGGCGTCGTTCGCGTGATCTGCCCGAACCCCAAGCACAAGCAAAGGCAGGGTTAGAATGCCTCGTATCTCGGGTGTCGACATCCCCAGCGAGAAGCGCGTTGTCATCTCGCTGACCTATCTCTTCGGGATTGGCAATGCGACCGCCGGCAAGATCTGCAAGGACACAGGCATTAGCCCCAACGTCCGCGCACGCGACTTGACTGACGACGAACTCAAGCGAATCGCGACCGAGATCGAGCAGAAGTACGCCGTTGAGGGTGCCCTTCGCCGCCAGGTGCAGAGCAACATTCAGCGACTCAAGGACATCGGCTGCTATCGCGGCCTGCGCCACCGTCGGGGCCTCCCGGTTCGTGGCCAACGCACCAAGACAAACGCTCGGGGCCGCAAGGGCAAGGCACGCGCCGTTGCCGGCAAGAAGAGCATTAAGGCGATGCGCTAAGGCGCACGCGTTGCGCTAATGGCGCACGAGGCACTCAATGAGCGACGAAACACCAGCTGCAGAGACCGAGAGCGACGACCGCAAGGGCCGCAAAGGCAAGCGCATCGTCACCAAGGGCGTGGCCCATATCAAGGCCTCGTTCAACAACACGGTCATCACGATCACCGACAAGTCCGGTGGAGCCCTCTGCTGGGCTTCGGCCGGCCTGATCGGCTACAAGGGAAGTCGGAAGTCGACACCCTTCGCGGCGCAGCGCGCAGCAGAAGAGTTGGCGATCAAGGCTCGCAAGATGGGGATTCGGGAGCTGGACGTTCGCGTCAAGGGCCCGGGCGGCGGTCGCGAGAGCGCCATTCGTGCGCTCAAGGCGGGCGGCCTCGAGATTCGTTCGATCGAAGACGTCACGCCGCTGCCCCACAACGGCTGCCGGCCGAAGAAGAAGCGGCGCGTCTAGCACGCGTCGCTCTTGGCTCGCCTTCTTCCTCTAGTCGTGAGACTCGACAGAAGGCAGCCTCAGTTCAAACAGTTTAGGGGAGGGGTGACCCTCCTAAGTAGTTTCCCGACGGAGTGCATGCATGACTCCGTCGGCTCCCGTAACCGGGGCGCTTTAGGCGTCTGCAGCGAGAGGTTTCAGGTATGGCGATGCGCGTTCGTTGGCGTGGTTTCGAACTCCCCACCAAGATTGTTGTCGAGGAGGAGACCCGGACCGACACCTACGCTAAGTTCCTGACCGAGCCTTTTCAGCGCGGCTTTGGAATCACGGTCGGAAACGGCCTCCGTCGGGTGCTTTTGTCCTCTCTCGAGGGCGCTGCGGTCACACACGTCAAGTTCGACGGCGTTGACCACGAGTACACGGCGATCGGTGGCGTCTATGAGGACGTCACGGACATCATTCTCAACCTTAAGGGGCTCCTGGTTCGCCTCGCGCCGGGCACGCACCGCGCGACGTTGAAGCTGGATACCACCGCCCAGGGCGAGGTGACCGCGGCTGATCTCCAGCACGACCACACCGTCGAGATCGTGAACCCCGGCCTGCACCTGGCTCGGATCACGGAGGCGGCCCACCTCAAGGCTGAGATCCACGTCGAGCGTGGCCGCGGCTACCGGACCGCCGACGAGAACCAGCCCGGCGCGGAGCAAGAAATCGGTGTGATTCCGGTCGCGAGCTTCTTCAGCCCGGTCAAGCGCGTCCGCTACAAGACCGAGGACACCCGTGTTGGTCAGCTGACCAACTACGACAAGCTGATCCTCGAGGTCTGGACCGACGGCACCGTCTCCCCGGAGAACGCGCTCGTCGAGGCGGCCAAGATCCTCCGCAAGCACCTCAACCCGTTCATTCACTTCTTCGAGCTCGGTCGCGAGCTCAAGCCGGAGTTCGGCGACGAAGAGGAAGTCTCGGCGGAGAGCAGCGAAGACGCGGCGAACCGCGAGGCCCTTTACCAGCAGTTCATGCTGCCGGTCAGCAGCCTGGACCTCTCGGTCCGCGCCAGCAACTGCCTGGAGGCCGAGACGATCGGCTCGATCGGGGAGCTTTGCCGAATGGACACTGACTCGCTGACCAAGTTGCGCAACTTCGGTCGCGTGACGCTCAAGGAGATCGAGAAGAAGCTCGTCGAGCGTGGTCTTCGCCTTGGCATGTCAGAAGAAGTCGACAGCATCCTAGCCAACCGCTAGGAATTCAGCCGACCGCAGGGCGGTTGGCGGAAGTGAGGACGAACCATGAGGCACCGCAAGGCAGGCAAGCGCCTTTCGCGCCGCAAGGAAGAGCGGGTCGCGCTCGCACGAAACCTGACCGGATCGCTCTGCGAGCAGTTCGGCGGTGAGCGCGAGTTCATCTACACGACTCGCACCAAGGCCAAGTGGGTTCGCCCCTTCGCTGAGAGCTGCATCACGCTCAGCGTGAAGGGCTACCGTGAGCTGAAGAAGGCCGCCGACGCCCAGGGCGTGACGGTCGACGAGCTGCGGGCCATGCAGACCGGCAAGGAGCGCACGAAGTTCAAGCAGTTTGGCGCGAAGGTGCGCGAGCATTTGACGCTCTCGATTCACTATCGCCGCCAACTCGCGAAGAAGCTGCGCAACCCAGAGTGGGTCAGCATGCTCTTTGAGGACATTGCTCCCCGCTACCAAGACCGCCCGGGCGGCTACCTGCGCGTGCTCCACACGGGCCTCTGCAACAAGGGGAACGCGGCACCTCGCTCGATCCTCGGGTTCGTTGAGGACACCCGCGAGGTGGCCGAGGCTCCCGCTTCTCCTGAGGGTGCCGCTGCAGAGGGTGCTGCTTCAGAAGGCGACGCTTAGGACCTAGGAGGCACGAGACGCTTAGCGGCGACTCTGTCATGAGGCCGCGCCGAGAGGCGCGGCCTTTTCCGTTGGTTTCTGGTGCAGGCGGGGGCGGAGAGTTACCGCCAGGACCGCTAAACTGCTTCGCCTTTGTAGGGGCGGGGTTTACCCCCGCCCGAG
>JAESQQ010000306.1 GCA_016765095.1 Planctomycetota bacterium
CCAGCGGCCGACACGCCAGCGGCCGACACGCCAGCGGCAGACACGCCAGCGGGAGACACGCCAGCGGCCGACACGCCGGACGGAGAGCGGCCCTGGGAGGTCGATCGAACTGGCTTTCCCGACCCCGTGCACGACGGCCAGTGGTTCTCGTTCCTCCGCGCTGAGCAGTTGGAGTTTCGATACCGCGACGGCCACGAAGACACTCTTCGCTGGGACATCCAGGGCTGGGCCGGAGCTGATTACCAACGACTCTGGATCAAGACGGAGGGCGAGCAGACCGTCGAAGGGAAGTCAGAAGGTGAGTTCGAATTCCAAGTGCTGTTCAGCCAAGTGATCTCTACCTTTTGGAACCTCCAGGCAGGAATTCGATACGACAGGTTCTGGGGGCCTGGCCCAGACGGGGGCCGGGGGTTTGGGGTCTTGGGCATTCAAGGGTTCTCGCCCTATGAATTCGAGGTCGACCTGAGCGCGTATCTCAGCGAAGAGGCGGACGTGTCGATTCGCCTCGTAGCCACGACCGATTTCTTGATCACGCAGCGCCTCATCTTTCAGCCACGCTTCGAAGTGGAGGGATCACTCTCAAAGGTGCGAAATCTCCCGATCGATCGTGGGTTCAATTACATAGAACTGGGCGCGCGACTGCGCTACGAGTTCATGCGCGAGATCGCCCCCTACGTGGGAGTCAATTGGAGGAGGAGCTTGGGTGCGACATCGGGCCTCGTCCGACGAGACGGGGGAGTCGTGTCTGATTTTAGCTTCGTGGCGGGCATCACACTCTGGTTCTGACCTGGTGAGCCTGTGAGCGCAGAGTAAGTAAGCCTTGCCGGTGCTCGGCTGGACGCTCAGCACCCCCCCGTCCCCACTAGCCGTCTTCAGGATCGACTTCGAGGGGTCGAAAGCCGGACCACAGCCAGCGCGTTTCGGTCTCTTCGGAGACCTGGATCAGGTCAAGGTGGGCGTCGGCCTCGGCGAGCCCGCCGTCGATTCGGGTTCGGAGTATGGCGGGAGCCACGGCTTGGCCGGCTTGGACTTCGAACTCACCCGCGAGCTCGAGCTCGACTTCGAGGAGCTGAGGGACGACGAGGCGAATCAGCTCCAGGCGCCGCTTCCCGTCGATTGCGGCCCCGGGAAAGGCCAGCCCCTCTCCGGGGGGGAGGAGGCGCGCCCAGAGCTCGGGGGTCATTAGCTGACGGAGGCCGACGACGTCTAGGCGACGAACCGCCTCCGCCACGCTCTTCCAGGCGGCCTGAGGGTCGCCGGCGGGGTAGGGTGCTGGACGTGAGCCCCAGCGGGCTTTTCCCGTGCGCTCAAGACGGAGCTGCTCCTCCCCGTCGAGATTCAGCTGGAGTCTCCAGAGCCCCTCTCCCTCGGCGAACCAGAGGCCGATCTCGACGCCGCCCTCGCTGTGAGAGAGGTATCGCCCGTTGACCCGACGGCTACCGATCTTGATCTTGACCTCTCGCCCGGGGGTCTTGACCGGGTGGTAGATCCGGGAGGCCGCGCTGACGCGCCCGTCGCCGACTGGGAACAGCCAGAGGGCTCCCTTGTTGGTCACGAGGCGAATGCTGCTTTGAGGCTCGCCGAGGCCGAGGGACTCCAGGAACAGGCCGCCTCGCGCGTCGCGAGCCACGAAGAACCCAACTCGGGCGGGGTGTCCGCCGTCGGTGGGGGTGTAGGCCTCAAACCAGAGCACGAGCCCACGCTCCAAGCGGAGGAGCTTGCGTCCGCTAGGCCCCTGGGCCCCCTCCTCCTCCGCGGCGTCCACTTCGGTCGGGGCGGGGTCCCCGCCGAAGCTCTGGGTGGAATGGCAGCCCATCAGGGTCCCCAGCGGGACCGCGAGCAGGAGAGCGAGGGGGAGAGGAGAAAAGCGCACGTCTTGAGTTTCGGCAGCAGAAGGCGTCTCGTCTAGCCCCTAGGGGGGCCCGAGTTCCTTTGCCCTCCGGGCGTCGCGCGTCCGGTTCGGTCGGTATGATTCCGCGCTCTCGAACATCCCCAGCGGAGGAATCGAATGGCCGAGGTGCGATACGCCCAATCCCACGAGTGGGCGCGCTTGGAAGACGACGGCTCGGTGACCTGCGGGATCACCCAGCACGCAGCAGACGAGCTCAACGAGTTGACCTTCCTGGAATACCGCGTCGCGGAAGGTGACACGGTGACTCAAGGCCAGGAGTTCGGTGAGATCGACTCGGTCAAGTCCACCAGTCCGCTCAACGCACCTGTGGACGGAACCGTGCTCGCGATCAACGCTCGCTTCGAGAATGAGGACGACCTCCCGGCGATCAACGCCTCGCCCCAAGACGAGGGCTGGTTGATCAAGATCCAGCCGAGCGATTCAGCCCAGCACGCCTCGCTGCTCGACGAGGCCGCCTACCAAGAACACTGCGGCCACTAAGCCTTCCCTTCGGCGCAGTTCGTGCGCTCCCAACGCCCTTCGCGCGACCGAGGAGGTCACGTGCTTGATTGCGAATCCCTAACGACTCCCGATCGCTGGAGCCCGCCTGCGGGTCCCCTCGATTCGACCGACTCCTTCGTCGATCGCCACTTAGGCCCTCGGCCTAAGGACGCGGACGCGATGCTCGCTCTGATCGGCTGCGAGAGCCTCGATGCCTTGATCTCGAGCGCGGTCCCGAGCGGAATTCGCTCGCCGGCCCCCCTCGACCTCCCTCCCCCGATCGCGTCTGAACGCGACTTGGTTCGGGTCCTGGGCGACCTCGCCGGTGAGAACCGCGTCTACCGCTCTCTGCTCGGGATGGGCTATCACGACTGCGTGACGCCGCCCGTGATCCAGCGTCAGATCCTCGAGAACCCTGGCTGGTACACGCAATACACGCCCTACCAGGCGGAGATCGCCCAAGGCCGGCTCGAGGCGCTGCTCAACTTCCAGACGATCGTGCTCGACCTGACGGGCATGGAGTGCGCGAACAGCTCGCTCTTGGACGAAGCGACCGCGGCCGCAGAGGCCATGACGCTCTGCCTCCGCAGCCGCGACCGCAAGCTGCCCAAGGCCAGGACTTTCTTCGTCGCCTCCGATTGTCACCCACAGACGATCGCGGTCGTCAAGACACGCGCCGAGCCGCTCGGCCTGGAGGTCGTGGTCGGCGACCCAGCCCACGCCGAGATCGGGCCCGAGACCTTTGGGGTCCTGATCAACTACCCCGGAACCGACGGCCGAATCGTCGACTACGAGCCGTTCATTGCGCGTGCCCACGCCGCCGGCGCGTTGGCCGTCGTGGCGAGCGACCTCCTTGCGCTGACCCTCCTCCGCCCGCCCGGCGAGTTTGGGGCCGACGTCGTCGTCGGCAACAGTCAGCGGTTCGGCGTCCCGCTCGGCTACGGGGGCCCCCACGCGGCCTTCTTGGGGACTCACACCAGGTTTAAGCGTCAAATGCCTGGGCGCGTCGTCGGGGTCAGCAAGGACACCGCCGGTCGCCCGGCGCTCCGCCTCGCGCTCCAGACGCGCGAGCAGCACATTCGCCGCGAGCGGGCCACGAGCAACATTTGCACGGCTCAGGTCTTGTTGGCGATCGTGGCCGCGACCTACGGCGTTTATCACGGCCCCGAGGGGCTTCGCCGGATCGCGCGTCGGGTCCGTAACCTGACCTACCTCCTCGGCGAGGCGCTCGCGGCGGCTGGCTGCAATGTCCACCGGGGACCGTGGTTCGATACGCTGCGAGTTACACCTCCTGCGGGACGGAGCGCGGACGAGGTCGTGCGCGCGGCGGCCTCGCGCGGGATCAACCTCCGCCTCTATCCAGAGGGCGAGGGGGAGGTCGGCATTGCGCTCGACGAGGTCACGACGCCAGCCTCCCTGGCGGCGGTCTTGATCTCGTTTGGGGGCCCAGTCGATTGGCAACCGGAGCAGCGCGAGGCGCCACCGCTCCCCGCACCCCACGCCCGGACGAGCGAGTTCATGACGCACCCGGTCTTTCAGCGCTATCACTCCGAGACGGAGCTCCTCCGGTATCTCAAGCGCCTCGAGGCGCGCGACCTCTCGCTGACCACGAGCATGATTCCGCTTGGGTCCTGCACGATGAAGCTCAACGCGACGGCGGAGATGATCCCGATCACGTGGCCGAAGTTCGGCGGGATTCACCCCTTCGCGCCGGTCGAGCAGGCCCGTGGGTACCAAGCCCTGTTCAAGACCCTCGAGACCTGGCTGGCCGAGATCACGGGCTTCGCCGCGACCTCGCTCCAGCCCAACGCGGGCTCTCAAGGCGAATACGCTGGGCTGCTCGTGATCCGGGCTTATCACCGCTCGCGGGGCGACTTTGAGCGTGACGTGTGCCTGATCCCGACTTCGGCCCACGGCACGAACCCAGCTAGCGCGACGCTGGCGGGAATGCGGGTCGTCCCGGTCAAGTGCGACAGCGATGGCAACATTGACGTGGCCGACCTCCGAGCCCGAGCGGAGGAGCACAAGGACAAGCTGGCCGCGCTGATGGTCACCTACCCCTCGACCCACGGCGTGTTCGAAGAGGGGATCCGCGACATTTGCAGCGCGGTTCACGAGTTTGGGGGCCAGGTCTACCTCGATGGCGCGAACATGAACGCGCTCGTTGGGCTCGCCAAGCCCGGGGAGTTTGGGGGTGACGTGTGTCACCTCAACCTCCACAAGACGTTCTGCATTCCGCACGGCGGCGGCGGTCCAGGAATGGGCCCGATCTGCGTCGCGGCGCACCTTGCGCCCTTCTTGCCTGGCCACCCCTTGGTCAAGTGCGGCGGGGAGTCGGCGATCGGGCCCGTCTCAGCGGCACCCTGGGGCAGCCCGAGCGTGCTCCCGATCAGCTACGCGTTCATAGCCATGATGGGCGGGGCGGGCCTCAAGACCGCGACCGAGGTCGCGATCCTGAGCGCCAACTACCTCGCCGCGCGTCTCGGGCCCCACTACCCGGTCCTCTACACGGGTCAGAACGGGTGGGTCGCCCACGAGTGCATTCTCGACTTGCGCCCCCTCAAGGCCAGCGCAGGGATCGATGTTGACGACGTCGCCAAGCGACTGATGGACTACGGGTTCCACGCTCCGACCATGTCCAGGCCGGTCGCGGGGACGCTCATGATCGAGCCGACCGAGAGCGAGTCGAAGCGCGAACTGGATCGCTTCGTGGACGCCTTGATCGCGATCCGCGAGGAGATCCGGGCGATCGAAGAGAAGCGGTCGGACCCGCTGAACAACCCGCTCAAGAGGGCCCCGCACACCGCCCACGACTTGGTGGGTGAGTGGGATCGCCCCTACTCGCGCGAGATCGCGGTCTACCCCGCGCCCTGGCTTCGCGAGCACAAGTACTGGCCGCCTGTCTCGCGGATCGACAACGCCCACGGCGACCGGAACCTGGTCTGCGCCTGTCCGCCCGTCGAGGCGTTCGCAGAGTAAGCCCCAGGCCTAAGAAGAGAGGGCGTATCTGTCCCGGGCAGGCGGACCCGGGCGGGGGTAACCCCGCTCCCTACAGATCCTATTCGGCCCCCCGAATCGACCTCCCAACACGCGTTGGTAGGGGCGGGG
>JAESQQ010000307.1 GCA_016765095.1 Planctomycetota bacterium
GACGGCGACCTCGCTCAGAATCGTGCTCCGCTTTACTAGGAAGAGTTGGGTGTCGAGAACGGGTCTTAGCTGCGTAGCAGGGCTCCCCCGAGTCCAGCACGTTCTCTGAGGATCTAGTAAACGGGAGCACACGATCAGGAGCGGTCACTGTCGACCAGCTTTCTGTCGCGCAACAACCCTCCAGGTGACCGCTCATGATCGTGAACTCCCGTTTAGTCATATCGGATCGCGAGTCCGTGCAAGCGCACGTCCCGGAGACGAAACCCGAGCAGCTTGCCCGCCGACTGGAGTGGCGAGTTTGTCTCGCGGACGTCGAATCCGATCCCAGCGCCCTCCCACATGTGGTACTCGGCGTCGCCTGTCGCGTAGACCTCGATCACCGCGTCCGCGCCGAGTTGAGCGGCGTAGTTGCGGAGTCGCTCGAGGGCGTGAGGCTTCCAGGCTGGGTCGAGGCGAACCTCGAACAAGTCGTGAGGCGCGACGCCGACCCCGAACAGTAGGTCGAAGTAGGGGGCGCGAATCCAGGACCGCGCCTCGTCGCGTGGGAACTCCTCGGTCGCGATCTCCGCGAGGACGGAGTAGCTCCGCGCGGGTTTCCCGGGGGAGCCCTCAAGGAGGAAGGCCTTGGAGAGGACGGTCGTGGAGGCGCAGGCGTAGTGTCGACGCCGCTCTATCTGCTCGAAGGGTCCGAAGGCCTCTTTATAGTGGGTCGCGATTGCCGAAGAGGGCTTGGGTAGTCCCAGAGGAGTGTTCGTGTGACCTGCGCGTGAGGCGCCCGCGCGCCAAAGCGCGCGGCTACCAGACGCGCAGCCACTCAGGGCGCTCGCCATGAGGACGACCACCAGCACGACCCGGCGGTCGATTCCTGGATGCATGCGGCTCCCTTCGGGCGCGAAACCCTATCCCATTGGCCTAGCGCGTCAAGCGCGGCCCCCTTGGAGGACAACGTGAAGACGCTGACTGTGGCTCTCCTGATCACTTCTTGCCTGACGCTTTTGGGGTGTGGAGGTGACCCTCCCCCCGAGCGCGAGCCTCGCAAGATCCCGGTTCGGCGGACCGGGGAAGAAGTCGACAAGCCGGCCGAAGGTGTCCTGGCCCCCGTCGACGAGTGGAAGGCCAAGCTCGCCGAGATGCTCCCCAAGCCTTGGGAGCTGAGCCGAATCGAACAACAGATCGTGGCGCCTCATGGCTGGACTCGATTCCAGGGGCCCAGAGGCCTCCTCTTAGTCTTCAGCGACGGCAAGGAAGAGCACGGAATCTGGGTGATGGCCGCCGGCTTTTCGGGGAAGACGACCGTCGCTGACGCGGCCGTCCCAGACGCCAAGGGCGAGGAGTTCGCGCTCTACAGGCCCAAGGTCGACACGAAGGGCTGGACCCACACCGCCGTGGTGGCGGCCGCGCTCGGACTCAAGAAGTAGCGCTTGGCCGGGTAGGGTGATCGCGCCGCGCCGGAGCCCGCGCGGGGAGGACGCGTGAGCAGCGAGCAGCCCTTTCGCCCCCAGGATTGGGAGCCTGTCGAAGGCTTCGAGTTCCAAGACCTGACCTACCACCGGGCCCGCAACGCGGGCGTGGTCCGAGTCGCGTTCAATCGCCCCGAGTGCCGCAACGCGTTTCGGCCCCAAACCGTCGACGAGCTCTACACCGCGCTCAACCATGCCCGTCAGAGCCCCAAGGTCGGCTGCGTGCTCTTGACGGGAAACGGCCCCTCCCAAAAGGACGGCGGCTGGGCCTTTTGCTCGGGCGGCGACCAGCGGATCCGCGGCAAGGCTGGCTACGAATACGCAGACGGCCAAGGCCAACGCGATCCCGCGAGCCTCGGTCGGCTCCACATTTTGGAGGTTCAGCGGCTGATCCGGTTCATGCCGAAGGTCGTGATCGCGGTCGTCCCAGGCTGGGCGGTCGGTGGAGGCCACAGCCTCCACGTGGTCTGTGACCTCACCTTGGCCAGCGCCGAGCACGCCCAGTTCAAGCAAACCGACACCGACGTGGCTTCTTTCGACGGTGGCTACGGATCTGCCTACCTCGCCAAAATGGTGGGCCAGAAGAAAGCCCGCGAGATCTTCTTCTTGGGCCGGACCTACTCCGCCCAAGAGGCCGAGGCCATGGGCATGGTCAACGCCTGCATCCCCCACGCCGACCTAGAGGCGAGGGCCCTTGAGTGGGCGATCGAGATCACCTCCAAGAGCCCGACCGCCCAGCGAATGGTCAAGTTCGCGCTCAACCTCACCGACGACGGCCTCGTCGGCCAGCAGCTCTTCGCGGGCGAGGCGACCCGCCTGGCTTACGGCACGGACGAGGCGCAAGAAGGCCGCGACGCGTTCTTGGAGAAGCGCAAGCAGGACTTCAGCGCTCAGCCCTGGCACTACTAAGACGCTGACCCAGCTGACCTTCGTGTTCTTCTGAGCGCTCTTCGCTCTCCGCTGCGCGCTCCCCCCAGGCGAAAAACCGCCAGCTTGGCGTCTCTACCCCGATCTCGCTAAGCTGACGCCCGATCGTCTTTGTGGCCCCCTTTGGAGTGGAGAGACACATGCTCCTCATGGACCTCCTGAGCGAAGACGTGATCGACCCTCGCCTCAAGAGCGACTCGCGCGACGGGACTCTGGCGGAGTTGGTCGATCTCTTGGTTCGATCAGGCTCCCTGCCCGCCGAGGCCCGCGATCGAGCTCTGGCCGCGGTCGTGACCCGCGAGGAGCGCCAGAGCACTGGGCTCGGGAGCGGCGTCGCGATCCCCCACGGGACCTGCCCGGACGTCAAGGAGGTCGTCGCTGCGCTGGGAATCCACCCCACCGGCGTCGAGTTCGACGCCATAGACGACGCCCCCGTCCGGCTCGTGATCCTGCTCCTGGTCCCCCCGAATCTGCTCCAGGCCCATATCCGGACCCTGGCAGGGATCGCGCGGGTCCTCAACGACCCCGCCCTGCGCGAGCAGTTGATCGCCTCTGAGACCGCTCAGGCACTGATCGAGGTCCTGATCGAACGGGAAGACGCTCGCTAGGCTGAACGGGGGCGCGGTTCTAGAGCCCGCCTAATTTACGGAGCCCTGCGTGCTATGGTCTCGACCCCCGGGAAGGACCTCCCTCGTGAGCGAGCGGACTTACAACTACTCACCCTTTCACCGCGCCGTCGAGGTGCTCTCGATCTTCGGCTTGGCGGTCGTGATCAGCGCCACCTTCTACGAGGTGGCCATTGGACTTAGCGGTCCATTCCGGGGCCAAGCGATTTGGGCGATCCCGGTCGTGGCCTTCGTGGCCTATCTCGCCGCAGACTTCGTCTCAGGCTTTGTGCACTTTGTGGGTGACACGTTCTTTGACGAGGAGCTGCCCTGGTTTGGTCCGAACTTCATTCGGCCTTTTCGCGAGCACCACACGGATCCGCGAGCGATCACTCGCCACGACTTCATAGAGACCAACGGCAACAACTGCGTCGTCTGTGTCCCCGCAGCCCTCCTGGTCTGGTATTTCACGCCGGCTCAAACGCATTTCTGGGCGAACCTGTTCGCGGCGTTTTCGAGTTGGTTCATGATCTGGATTTTCATGACCAACCAGTTCCACAAGTGGTCGCATCTCGAAGTGATTCCGGGCTGGATTCAGGTCCTCCAACGCTGGCGGCTGATCCTAGAGCCGAACCATCACGACATTCACCACGTGGCTCCCTTCGAGAAGTACTTCTGCATCACAACGGGCTGGCTGAACCCGATCCTGTTCAAGATCCGGTTCTTCCCGATCGTTGAGAGCACGGTCCGCTGGGTCACCCGATCGCCAAAGGCGGCTCCGGAACCGCCTTCTGCGTAGCGAAGGCGCCCGGCTCGGGCTCCGCGAGTGGCGACGCCGACCCTAGGAGAGCTGGCTCTCAAGGCCCGCTTGATTCGCGGGAGCGAACTCGACGACGCGCTGCGCTACCAGCGACAGGGCTATCTCGAGGGCGACTTCCGACGTCTCGGCGAGCTGCTCGTCGCCTACGGATACGCCTCTCGGCCCTCGGTCCGGCGCCTGCTCCAGTCGCAGCGGATCATGATCGTGGAGTGCGTCCTCTGCCAGACCCGCTACAACGCGATTGACTTTCGCGGTCGCGCGGAGTGCCTGCGCTGCGGTCGCGCCCTCCAGCCGAGCCGCCCTGGCGCGTCGCTTGTCGTCGAGGACTGCATCTCTTGCAGCGCTCAGGGCAGAGCCCTCCTCCAGGAGATCCGACAGCGAAACCCGCGGCTCGGGCGCTACGAGATCTTGGGCGAGGTGGGTCGTGGCGGAATGGGCGTGATCTACAAGGCGTCGGAGCCTCGCCTCAAGCGCAACGTGGCGCTCAAGTTCATGCACCCCGACGCGGGCATGAGCGAGGAAGACCAGGAGCGTTTTCGGCGCGAGGCTCAGGCTGTGGCCAGCTTGCGCCACCCACACATCGTTCAGGCGCTCGCGATCGAGGAGAGCCGGGGCCTGACCTACATGGCCATGGACTTCGTGGCCGGGGTCTCTATGGAGGTCCTGACCAACCAGGGGGCGCTCAGTCCAGAGGAGATCGTAGGTGTCACGATTCGGGTCGCCGAGGGGCTCGAGCACGCGCACCAACACGGCGTGATCCACCGCGACGTCAAGCCCGCCAACATCGTGATCGACCGCTCGCTGAAACCGTCTCTCGTGGACTTTGGCGTGGCGAAGGTCAATGACCAGAGCAACGTGAGCCTGACCTCGGAAGGCGAGGTCTTGGGCAGCTTGGCCTACATGGCGCCCGAGTACATTTCCAAGGGACGGACCGCGCTCGACGCACGCTGCGACGTCTATGGGCTCGGTGTCGTGCTTTACGAGAGCCTGACTCAAGGGCTGCTTCCCTATGGGGACCCTGACGACGAGGACATGATCGCTCGCCTCGTCCATGACGCCCCGATCCCGCTCTTGCAGGCTCACCCAGTCGCGCCCACTGGCCTCGCCAAGATCGTCGACCGGATGATCTCGAAGGACCCAGACAAGCGGCACCAGAGCGCGGCAGAGGTCGCGCGTGACCTCGAGTCTTGGCTCCGAACGGGGCAGGGCATTCCTCCTCCCGCCAAGGACGTGTTCGCTCGGACGACGGGGGAAATGGAGGCCTTCGTCCTCGACGAGGACGAGGACGAGCGGGCTCCACGGGCGGGAGCAGGGGGAGGACTCTTGCCCTACTACGTCCTCTCGATTGGGAGCGTGTTCCTGGCGATCGCGTGCGGCTTCGGTTGGGCGTCTTCCTCGGCACGGGCCGACCGCGACGCGGGCGTTCTGCGCGCCCGGCTCGGAATGGCGGAGCTTCGCGCGGCACGCGCCCTAGACGCCTCGGGCGACCTGCGAGGAGCCCTCTCCTCAATGGACGAGGCCCTCAAGATCTTGGCGAACACGCTCGACCCGCCCAAGCACGCTGATCTTCTGCGCGAGCGGGCGGCCCTTCGCGATCGGTCCGGGGACGCCGGCGGGGCCGCCGAGGACCGGGCTCAGGCGGAGCAACTCTCGCGCTAAACGGAAGTTCACGATTCTGAGTGGTTGCGCAACACCGACACGTTCTCGCTTGCCGACCGAATCACGAATTCCGTTTACTAGAAAACTGAATCTAGTAAGGCGGAGCACGATTCTGAGCGAGGTCGCCTTCATGGCGAATGGGAGTCGTGAGACGACCCTCGTGGGCGACCTCTCAGAATCGTGGCCTCCGGTTTAGCGAACCAGGAACAACTGCGTCCAGTTGGGTCCGTTCGCGACGCCGACTCCGAGGTGCGTGAAGATCGGGTTGAGGATGTTTGCCCGGTGGCCGGCGCTGTTCATCCAAGCGTTCATGACCGCCGCAGCAGTCTGTTGGCCGACGGCTAGGTTCTCGCCCGAGGTCTGATAGCCGCTGGCACCCGTCATTTGGAGTCGGTCCCCAGGCGTCCAGCCCTCGGGGGTGACGTGGTCGAAGTAGTTGCGCGCCAACATGTCTTCAACGTGGACCTTAGCGGCTCGCTCCGCCTCAGCGTCGAACAGGACCGGCGCGACTCCGGCCGTCACTCGCTCTTGATTGACGAGGTCGAGGACCTGCTGCGCGAGACTAGCCTCGGTCGCGTTGTTGCTCTTGAAGGGATTCTGATACCGATCCGTTTCGTACCAGAAGCGCGACCCCTCGCTCGGGTCGGCCACGTAGATCAGGGCGGTCTTGAGGATCGGTGTCCCCGGCCCGTTGGCGTTGCTGACGCGGAGTGAGACCGAATAGGTCCCCGGTTGCGTGAAGGTGTGCGTGGGGTTTTGGGTCGTGTCCGTCGTCCCGTCGCCGAAGTCCCAGATCCAGCCGGTGGGAGCCGCCGTCGACTGGTCTTGGAGGGTCACGGTCAGAGGAGCGATCCCCATAGCAGGGTCGGGGTTAGCCACGAACTCAGCCACCGGCGAGCCGGCCGCGACTGCGTCGAACACCGGACCGAGGGTCACGTTGTTCTGAACGACGAGTTGAACCGTCAGCGACTGGGTTCCGGCCAAGTCGCCGCCCCAGTCCACGAAGGTCGCGCCGGGATCGGAGTTGGCGGTCAGGGTCAGGTTGGTGCCGGGTGCGTAGCGCCCGTTGGCCGAGGGAGGCGCGACCGTGATCGTCCCGCTGCCTGTGCCCGCCACGTTGAGGGTCAGGAGATAAGTCCCGTTGACTGCCTGGCCTGTGGTCCCAGTCGTCCCGCCAGCGGCACTGGGGCGAGAGCCCGAGTTGCAGCCGGCGGCGAGGGCTCCCGAGAGGATCAGGACGCTGAGCGTGGTGAAGAGTCGAGTCATAGGTCTTCCTCCAGGCGCTCTGAACGCAGGTGTCTGACCGCACCCTGTCTGCAAAGGGTCACAAGTCCCCAAGCTTTGCTGTACAGGAACTTAGGGGCGAAGTCCGCGTTTCGAGGGTGAAGTCACACTGCGCGAACTCCGACGGCGTGTGCACCTCGTTCCCGTTTGGGGTTCAAGAAACCGGATCCGCCCCAGATGTGACTGACCACGGGCATCACACGCAAAGAACCCCGAGCCTGCTGGCTCGGGGTTCGTTCGAGTTCACGTTCAGCGGCTCTACGGGCGGCGAAGGAAGACTTGGGCCCAGTAAGGGCCGGGATCTGAGACTCCGACGCCGAGGTGGGTGAAGTCTGGGTTGAGAATGTTTGCCCGGTGACCTGGGCTGGCCATCCAAGCGGCCATGACATCGGCAGCCGTCGCCTGGCCGAGGGCAATGTTCTCGCCCGTCGTGGAGAAGCCGGAGGCCTTGACTGCGATCAGGCGATCGGCAGGCGTGAGGCCATCTGGGCTGACGTGATCGAAGAAGTTGCGGCCCATCATGTCTTCGGTGTGGACCTTGGCGGCGTCATTGGCTTGCTGGTCAAAGGCGACCGGCGCGACGCCAGCGTTGGTGCGCTCCGTGTTGACGAGGTCGAGGACCTGTTGGGCAACTGCGGCTTGGGCCGTGCTGTGCTGCTTGATCGCGCCACCGTAGAGGTTGCCGACGTAGTAGAAGCGCGACCCCTCGCTGCGAGCCGCGATGTAGACGGCCTGACTCTTGACGGCCGGCGCTCCGTTGCCGGACGCGTTGGCGACTCGAAGGGAGACCGTGTATTGCCCAGGTTCGGTGTAGACGTGGGTCGGGTTCTGCGTGGTGACCACAGGGGAGCCGTCGCCGAAGTCCCAGAGCCAGCTCGTGGGGGCGAGAGTCGAGGCGTCGGTGAACGAGATCGTGGCCGGAGCGAGGACGTGGGCAGGCTCGGGGGCGATCGTGAACTCACCCACCGGAGTACCCGGAGCGACGGTCGTGAAGTCAGGCGCGATCGCGAGGTCGCCAGCGAGCGTGATCGTGAAGCTGAAGTTCTGGTTGCCGGCCTGATCGCCGCCCCACTCAAGGAAGGTCGACGAAGAGTCGGGAACAGCCGTCAGCGTCAAGACCGTGCCCGCCGGGTGGGTCGTTCCGGCAGGCGAAACCGTGACGCTGCCACCGCCCGTTCCGGCGGCGGTCGTGTTGACCGAGAAAGTCGCTGTAACCGTGCCCGTGCCCGTGCCCGTGCCCGTGCCCGTCCCGGTGCCACCGGCGCCGGGCCCACCGAGGGAAGAAGTCGCGACGGGGGCGCGGGTGCCGCTGTTGCATCCGCTGAGGGCAACCCCTAAAGACAGGGTGCACAGCACTGCGAGTGCTGCACCGCGATAGCTACGGATCATGACTCCTCCGTCTGGCCACTCGGGCCTGTCCTCTACCTCAGGTATGGCAGCGTTTGGTAGTCCATGCACGCAAACTTCCCTTGGCGAGCCTGATCGCATCACAAACGACCGGTCGCGACACGATAGACGGGGTCTAAAGCCTTGCTGACAAAGGTCTTGCTGCCCGCGTCAATCGCCGAGTCAATCCTCGAATTCGGGGCTCTTTGATCCCCTCCTACTTGCTGTCAGCGAGGCTCGGGGTCGCAGTTGCGCCCGGAGCTTCCCGCGCCAACATAAAAGGTCGACATCAGCAACGTGTCCGCAGGGGACGAGGGTGAGCACCGCAGGCTCCATGAGTCGCGACGTGGGGTCCGAGGGTGGCTCGCGTTCGGGCCAACGCTCAGACTTCGGTCGGCGAAACCGCCAGCCTTCCGGAACGAAGACGACCAGCCACAAGTGGCTGGTCGTCTTGCTTGCTCGCGGCGTTTGCTTGCTCTGGGGGAGCTACTCGCCCTTGTGGATCAGGAACGTGTTGTCAGCCCGAGTCATGACGACGTCTGGCGGGCAGTCCACGTTGACCTTGCCGATCGTCATGCCCGTCACCTGTCCGTTGACCCCGTTCGTGAACGCCGTCGCGACGTTTGAAGCGTTGCTGTAGCCGATCGCGAAGTTCGACAACGGGCTGCGGAAGTAGGTCTCACCAAGCGTGTGCTGGGTGGGGTGGTCCTTCGGAGGCGCGACCGGGGGAGGACCGGGCAATGGCGGGAGCTGCGGGCCAATGGGGCCGCGCTGCAGATCTCGCCCGCCGTTTATGTAGATCGTCATGTTCATGCCGACGAAGGAGGTCGCAACGATGTCGAGCCGTCCGTCAACGTTCATGTCGGCGATCCTCAGCCACTGAACCTGGGTCCCAGCCGGCAGGACGACCTGCGGGCGCCCGATGTCTTGGGTTCCGCCGGCGTCGTAGCGATAATCGGTCGGGAGGTAGTACTTCCGCACATTTCCGGGGAAGAGCGGCGACGAGAGGCTGGTCAGCGCGGTGTTCTGCGAGTTGCCGTGCAGGATCGTGATCGTCGAGGTGCCTTGATCCGCCGTAATGATATCGAGGGCGCCGTCCGCGTTGAGGTCGGCGACCGCGACGCTGCGGGGCTCGACTCCAAATCGCAGCAGGTTCGGCTGGTTCGGGAACGGAATGACCTTTGGCCGGATCGAGCCGCCGAGGGGGTAGCGCTCTCCTTGGCCGAACCGGCCGGCGGTGCCCGGTGAGGAGAGGTCGAAGCCGTTGTAGAGGATCGAGACCGAGTCGTCGGCGCTGTTGCAGACGACGATGTCAATCATGCCGTCGGCCGCAAGCTGGACCGAGGCGTCGGTCCCCTCGGGGACTCCCATGTCCGCGAGCGCCATTCCGAGGGGCTCGTTCTGGACGCCGTAGACCCGGGCGGTGCCGAAGTAGAACGGGCCGCTGCCCGTTCCCAGCAGGACCGAGACGTTGTTGGTGCCCTGGTTGACCGTGACCACGTCCACGCGCCCGTCGTTGCTCACGTCGAGGAGTTGGACGTCGCGAACGCCCTCTCCGCCAATGACCAGCGCGATGCCGATCGGCGCTACGGCGCCGTTCCCTTGGTTTATGTGCACGGTGACTCGAGAGGGTTGCCCGACGCCGAAGTCGTTGGCGACGATCACGTCGACCAAGCCGTCTTGGTTGACGTCGGCGAATGCGAGCGACTCAGGGCCCTTGCTCGTCGCGATGTTGGTCGGAGCGCCGAAGCCGCCGTTCCCGTCACCGAGGCGGATCGAGAACGTGTTGTCCGCGAAGTTCGTATAGATCAAGTCGTTTCGACCGTCGTCGTTGAAGTCGTAGAGGCGCGGGGCGCGGGGCTCTCGACCGGTGGGCGCGGTCGTCAGCGGCGTCGGCGCGTCGCCCGTGAAGATGTTGATCAGCGCCGAGGGGATCTGGACCAGGCCGCGGCGGTTCGGGTCGAAGTGCATAGCGACTGCCCAGAGCTTCTTGGAGCGGGCCCAGGCCACGTCTATGACCTCTTCGCCTGCCGTCATGTTTGGGGGAACGTGCGCCACGTAGAGGATCGGGGCGCCGAAGGACCCGTCTCCGTTGCTCAAGTAGGTCGCGACGTTGGGACCGCCGACGTCGGTGCTGCTGACGAGGAGGTCGTCGCGGCAGTTGAAGTTGGTGTCGCCGAACGCGACGCCAGTCGGGGTCGAGTTCGCCACGAAGGCCAAAGTCTGGATCTGAGCGATCGAGGCCTGCTGCGAGTTGGTTGTCGTGCGGAACACGGCGATGTCGGTCGCGGTCAAGGCCACGATGTCGAGGCGGTTGTCGCTGTCGAGGTCGGTGACCGTGAGGTCGATCGGCGCGTTGAGCGGCTGGGCCGTGACGAAGGTCCTTATGTTCGCAGGAGGGAGCGGGAGGGTGTTGGTACCTTGGCAGATCGAGATCGTTCCGTTCCCATTGAGGACGATCAAGTCGCTCTTGCCGTCGCGGTTCAGGTCGAGCTTGAGCTGCTTGGGCAGGAGCTCAATCACGGCCAGGTCGTCTATGGGGTTGAGGCGGAGGACCCGAACTCCGTTCGGGTCGGCTCCCATGATTCGGACCGGGTTGCTGCCCACGGGGACCGTGGAGGCGACGGGCCCGAGGAGGAGGTTCGTGGCCGTGCTGTAGGCCAGGACCGCGACCTCGTTGTCGTCTCCGCAGATCGCGATGTCGAACACGAAGTCACCCGTCAGGTCGGCGGTGGTGATGCTCGTCGGCGTTATCGTGATTCCGGTCGCCATCGCTGCGTCCTGGGTGAACGTGGTTGGGTTGATGGTGGAGAAGTGGATCAGGACGACTTGACCCGTCGACTTGAGCACGGCCAGGTCGGGGAAGCCGTCCTCGCTCGTGAGGGTCCAGACCGCGTCGACGGGCTGGCCGCCGCCGTTGAGGGTGATCGTGTTCGTGCCACCGGTCGTCTTGACATAGACCTGGTTCGAGCCCGGCAGCGTGACCGCGACGAACTCCTGGCCGAGGGTCGTGGTGTAGTCGCCGACGCAGACGCGGCTCTTGAGCCCAACACCGACTGCGCTTTGCACGTTCGCCATTGACGCCGTCCCCGTCTGAGCTCCGAAGAAGTCGCCTGGGAAGACGGGGTTCGCGAGGATGTCGCCGAAGGTGTAGGCCTGGGTCTTAATCGAGCCAGGGGTGGTCGCCTGGTTGGACGACACCAGCTCAATGTTGGCCGGGCCTGGGCTTCCGGCGGGCGTCGTGACGATCGCCTCCGTGGCGCTCAGGATCGTGATCGAGCTGATGGTCGAGACGCCGTCGAACTTCACGTCTATGAGGTTGCCGACGAAGTTGCGGCCCTTGATCGTGACGGCCACCGAGCCCGAGGTGGGGCCTTGGTTGGGCGTGACCGAGTCGAGGACCAGGGCCGGGCTGTAGGTGAACAGGACCGGCTGAGCGCTCGTGCCCAAGGGTCCCGTGACCCTCACGGTCGGGGTCGTGGTGGCGGCCAAGTCGCGAGGAGCAGTCTTGCCGACGATCTGGGTCGAGTTGATGACCCGAAAATTGACGATCGAGGAGCCGACGGTCGCAATGGTCGCGTTGTTGAAGTTGGTGCCCGTGATCGTGATGGTTGTGTTGCCTGCCTCCGTGCCGGACACCGGTGAGATCGCCGAGACCGTCGGCACGCCGGCGGGGTCAATGTAGGCGTAGGCCAAGGGCAACGTGGCGGTGCCGTTGCTGGCGGTCGCGACGACGACGTCGACCAGGCCGACGGCGTGGGCGGGAGTCGAGACGACGATCTGGGTCGCGGTAGGCGTGCCGACGATGGTGGCCGCCGTTCCGCCAAAGGTCACCGTCGTGACACCTGCAATGCCAGTGCCGACGATCGTGACGATGGTTGAGCCCGTTTGGGGTCCTTCGGGGACAGAGATCGCGGTGAGTGTGGCCACGCCGGGGGCGGTCGGGCCCCCGCCACCTGGGGTGTAGGTCCAGCCGTTGGTGAGCGTGCCGGATCCGTTGTCGGAGGTGGTGACCACCACGTCGACTGCTCCGAGCGTCGCCGAGGTTGCGATCGTGCCTGTGATCTCAGTCGGCGAGACGACCGTGAAGCCAGGGTTGAGCGGAGTGACGTCCGTCACGCTCGCGAACCCGGTCCCCGTGATCGTGACCGGCGTGTTGCCGGTCAGCCCTCCGCTGTTGGGCGAGATCGCGCTCACGCTCACGTCCGCGTAAGAGTAGGACGCGCTCAACGTGACAGTCTGCCCGTCGATCGTGACGGAGACGTTGATCGTGCCCGGGCTTCCGACGGGAGTGATGGCGGTGATCGTTGTCGGGGTCACGGCAGTCACCGCGGCGAGAACGTTGTTGAACCGGACCTCTGCGGGGGAGGTGAAGTTGGTCCCGGTGATCGTGACCGTGGTTCCTCCCGCGATCTTGCCGGTGGCGGGCGAGATCGCGGTCACCGTGACCGTGGTTCCTCCACCACCACCCTTGCTGCTCGAGCCGTTGTTGCAGCCAACGCTGATGAGGGCGAGTCCTGTGATAAGGGCTCCGACGAATAGATTTTGTCTGCTCATAGTCTCTCCGACCCTCCAGGAAGGGGCGAGCAACGTAGGACGCAAACCGCTTTTGTTCAATCACAATTATGGAATTGTGGTCGGGTCCCACACGAATTCGAGGCGCCAGAAAATGGGCACCTGCGGGGGCTGGGCTTGATATGGGCCAGCGATTTCGCGGCTTCGTCTTGGCCTCGCGTGATCCGGTTGCGTCAGCACTGGACGATCTCAAGAGATCACTCTCGCGGGGCACAAATGGGGCCGTCAATCCGGAGCCAATTGGACACAGTTTCTGGGTCAGATTTGCGACGCACGAGAATGAGGCGGATTTGCGCGCAGGGGTGTCTCTACCTGGCGACTCCCTCTGTGATCGTGCGTTCCTGAGCCAGTAGCGCGGACGAGACCATAAGGAGCGCAGCACATCGGGGGTGGCAAGGCCGACTCGAAGGTGTCTCGACCGCTCGCGCCTCCCTGGGTCAGCGCGCTCGAGAGTCCAAGGCCAGGGCACTGGGCAAGGCGACCCCAGGTCGAGCAGAGGTCGCGACGAGGGGTCCTGACCAAGCGTGCAAGGCGGCCCCCGCCTTTGCCGGGTCCTTCAAGGGCGAGCGGTTGCAACTCCGGAGTGGGCGTCTAAGCTCCTACGAATAAAGATCTTGCTGCAGATTTAATCGTGGAATCAGTCCTGTGACTCGAGCCTCCTTGATCCCCTTCTTCTTGCTCTTGGCGACCCTCGGGCTCGCAGAGGGACAAGAACCCCCTCTGGGTCCGACCGTGGGCCACGTCGCCCCTGACGAGGCGACGCTTTGGCTTCACGCGCCGGCTGCCAAGCGTGTCGTCGAGCTCAAGCTCAACGGAGTGGCCCGCACGGTTCCCTTCGAGCGCTTGGGTCGCGGCTTCGGTGTGTTGCGCGTCTCGGGGCTGACTCCAGAGACGTCCTACAAGGTCAAAGCTAGCGTGCCGGGAGCCGGGGAGTTCGATCTCCGGTTCGCGACCCCGCCGCTTCCCCGGGCTTGGGGGAAAGTCCGCTTCGGGGTCGGCAGCTGCATGCGATTCCCCAAGCAGCCAGTCTGGAAGGTCGTCGCCAAGGAGGCGCCGGAGTTCTTCGTGTGGCTCGGCGACACCGTCTACTACAAGCGCCACCCGGGAGGCGGCGCGGATTGGGACAGCGTTGACTCGATGCTCAAGCGTCAACTCGCTGGACGCCGCGTCCCAGGCTTGCTCCAGGTGATGCGCTCCATGCCCTGTTATTCGGTTTGGGACGACCACGACTACGGGCCCAACGACTCCAACCGGAGCTTCGCCCTCCGGGCCGAGTCACGCCTCGTCCACCGCTACCTCTGGGCAGCCAACCCGGGCTTTGGTCAGGACGAGCAAGGGGTCTACTTCAACTTTCGGCGCGGACCGCTCGAGTTCTTCCTCCTCGACGGGCGGAGCTTCAAGTCCACGATTCGTGGGATCCCCAGGCCCCAGCGCGAGGTCTATGGGAAGCGACAGCTCGACTGGCTCAAGAAGGGGCTGCTGAGGAGCAACGCTCCGCTCAAGGTGATTGGATCGGGTGTCCAGGCGCTGTTTGGCTACGCGCCCGCCGAGGGCTGGTTCGAGGCTCGGACCGAGCGCGAGGCCTTCATGACGTGGCTCAAGGCGCACGACGTCGGCCCGGTGCTGTTCCTGAGCGGGGACATTCACGTCAGCGAGCTCTACCAAAAGGAGCTCGCCCCCGGACGCAACCTCTGGGAGCTGACCAGCAGCGGGCTGGCTGCGGACGCGTTCGGCTTTCAGGCCTTCTTCGAGAAAGCGAACCGACCCGAGCGTCGCTGGGTCGTGACGAAGCCAAACGTGTGCTTCGTGGAGATCGATATCCCGCGTGACCCGAAGCGGCTCGCAGAGTCCACCCTGCGTTTCGTCTCGAAGTCCGCAGCGGACGGAAAGATCCTGGCCGAGACGAAGACGACCTTCGCGAGCTTCGGGAGCAAGAAAGCCAACAAAGCGCCGGCTCCGGGGGCGCCTGGCGGGAGAAAGCAGTTGGGTGCAGATGACGTGAATCCACCTCACGCCGCCTTGCTGGGTGGCTTCGCACCGAAGCTGGGAAGGGGGGACGGTTTGGCGGCTTGCAGCCGGATCGGAGTCCAGCCTTCGCTCGGGGGGTCCGCC
>JAESQQ010000308.1 GCA_016765095.1 Planctomycetota bacterium
CGTCTGGTGGGTCCGACGGGTCGTCGTGACCCGGGCCGGAACCCAAACACGGACGCTGCGGGTCTCGAAGCGGTCCGGAGTCCGAACCCGACGAGTCTCGCTCCGGGTAGAGGCCGGGACCCACTCCCTGACGGCGCGGCGCTCGCTGCGGGCGGGGATCCAGACGCGCTTGGTCCGCGTCTCGTAGTGACCAGGAGTGCTGCGTCTCTGGCTGTGACGACGACCGCCCAAGCTAAGGGTCACGGGGCCAGCCTCGACGCGAACGCCCCCGTGACGACGGCCGGACTGGCGAACACGCCGCCCAGGAATCCAAACGCGCTCGGTGTGGGTCTCGTAGCGGCCCGGAATGCGAACGTTGCGGTAGGTCGTCCGGTAGAAGCCGGCCACGGGGACCCTGTGGGTCTTGGCGACCATGTGGCCCGGGACGCGGACCCGTTGGGTCTTCATTTCGTAGTGGCCAGAGGCGACCGAGTTCGAGGGGACTTCGTCGCCGGCCTGGGCCGCGGGGGTGGCTGCAAAGAAAGCAGCGGTCAGGGTCAGGGCAGTCAGGGCGTTCTTGATCACGGGGTGCTCCTTCTTGGGTTGGTAAGGGAGAGCGCTAGGCCCTCCCTGGTTGCGCCACTCCGACGAAAAAGGCCTCGGGATATTCCAGACCGAATAAGGTCTAGGAGATGGCGTCCAAGCCCATTCAAAAGTCCATTTGTCCACAAACACAGGAATTACGCAGACGGCCGCGAGGAGGGCAACAGCCAAAACGACCCATAACCTGCGTTCAACAAAGACATTAGGCTGAACCTGGCCCCTGCGGCCCGTCAAGAGCTATTGGCGAGCCTTGGGAAGGCCCTCGCGGCCTCGAAGACGCGCGCCGGAAGCCGTTTCCCCTCGGGATCGTAGGCCCCTTCCGCGGTCGGAGCTCGCAGCAACCGCTTGGCGGCAAAGTCGAAGGCCAGCGGGTTGTAGACAAAGAGCTGATTGATCCCGGCCCGCTCCTCCTCGGTCAGGTATCCCTGGCGCACGAGGAGGCCGGTCCGAATCAAGGGGTCGATCCCTGGAAGGGGGTAGTCCGAGCCATTGACCAGGCTCCCGTGGAGCTCGGCGTCCCGCAGCGTCTCCGCCAAGGGGGCCCCCGAGCGGTTGAACTGGGTCATGGCAGACACGTCCCCAAACAAGAGGCCCTTGGCCCTGGGCTCGGTCAGCATGCGGCGGAAGAGCCGATAGGCGCTCCGGCGGGGGTGGTGACCGCTGGTGTCCTTGGGCGCGTCTAGGTCGTCGCTCTTGCCAAGGCTCGCGCAGTGGGCGACCACGACGGTCACGCCCGCGTCGAGGGCGCGCCGAAGCCGGAGCGGGTTGCCCAACTCTTGGGCCTCCTCGGCTTCGACCGCCTGCTCCTCTCCAGCGTGGCTGACGAGGACCAACTTCAACTCGGCCATGCGCTCGAAGAAGGCCTGACAGCGCTCTGCGAGGGGATCCATGCCCATGGCGTTGGGGAGCCACTTGATCCCGACCGCGCCCTGCTCTGCGACTTTCGCCAACTCCTCGAGGGCGTCGGGGCGATAGGGGTGGACCGAAGCGCAGGGGACGAAGAGCTCAGGGTGCTCCGCGACGATCCGGAACAAGTAGTCGTTGGGGGTATAGAACTCGGTGTGCTCGACGACCGGCTCGCCCTTCTCCGAGTAGTGCTTGTCGAACGCGAGCAGGAGCGCGCGTCCGCGGTGGTGGGTGCAGAGATCAACGAGGCGCTCGACGTAGAGCGCGTCGGCCCGAGCGTCGTCGTAGATCCCAGCCGCCCCCTTGTAGAAGCGGGTCTGCACATAGCGGTAGGGCGAGGTCAGCGAGGTCGCGTCCTTATGGAGAATGCAGCCCGTCCCGCCTGCGCCGAGCCCGATCAAGTGCACGTGGGTGTCGAGGACCCAGCTCGGGTCGACGCCCTCCCAGGCCGTAGCCAGGACCTTCTCGCCTGCCGCGCCGAGGGTCAGGCTCTCGAGGCGAGGAGGCGCTGGGATCCAAAACAGGTTCTTGGCCCCAAAGGCCAACCCACCCAGGACAGCCAGCCCCAGCACGCGCCGGCGAGTGAAGCCGCGCTTCTTCTTGGGCTGCTCGCCTTCGGCGGAGGGCGCGGGGTCTGGACTCGCGGGGGCCGGGTCCTCAGGCGCGGTGTCCGCGTCGCCTGGGGCTAGAGACTCCTCGCTCACGCGACCGGACTCTCGAGTTCGTCGAGGTCGTAGCACTTGATCGCGACCGAACTCGGCGCGCTCAACGAACGGCCTCGGCGTCGTCGTCGGAGTCGTCGCCGCGCCACTCGTGGTCTCCGCGCTCGAGAGCGTCGTTGAAGGCCCGCTCCTCATAGCGCTGAGCCAGAGTGTAGGCCCCCTCCGACTCGAGGACCGCCGCCAGGCGCTGGATCATTTCAGGGTCGTCGATCTGCTCGACGGCGGCGTCGAGGAAGCGCTCGGCGACGTCGTGCTTGCCGTCAGCGGCGAGGGTCAGCCCAACTCGCAACGCAACGCGTCCGCCCATGCCCTCGCGTTCGAGGACCTGGTGATAAGCCGCGAGCGCTCCACGCAAGTCGCCCTGGCCTCGACGACAGTCGCCGAGCCGGAGCCACCAGAAGGGCTCGTCAGACTCGCGCCGGGCGAGCTCAAGCAGGAGCTGTTCGGCCTGAGCGTGGCGACCGCACTCCATGAGCGCGAACGCGCGGTTGTAGGAGGCAGCGCTTCGCTCGGGCAACACCCGCCCGGCCTCGGCGTAGGTCCGCTCCGCGATCTCCCACATTTCTTCCGCAGCGGCCCGAGCACCTGCGACCAACAGGCCCTCGTAACGCTCGACGGCCAAGCGCCGCGCGGCCCACGCCCGATCGAAGCGACGCGGCCAGCGGACCTGGCGCAGGGGGAGGTCGGTCAGGAGGTGCAAGAGCCAGGGGATCGCGGTTCCTCCGCCGCCTGGATACGCCTCCCAAGCCAAGCGCAGCCCTTGGATCAGGTTTCGGCGCCGCTCGTGGAGCCCCGCCAACTGCACCGCGTTGCGACCGAGGGTCCCGTCCAAGAGGAGCCAGCCCATGCTGTCTGCGATCCCAGCCGAGAGCGCGAGCGTGATCTTGCGCTCGGTGAGCCACCCCGATTCGCCCAGGCGCTCGCGCAGCTCAGCGAAAGCCTGAGCGCTCTTCGCAGCCTCGGCGTAGATCGGATCCACGTGAGCTGCGACGACCTCCGCCGCCGCGAAGCACTCGGCCTCCCAGAGTCGAACCACGAGCCAGCGAAGAGCCTGATCGCCACGCTGGCGGGGTCCGTGCTCGCGCCACCACACGCGATACGCCGGCTCGGGGTTGAAGGTCACGTGCCGCCCCGTCAGCAAGGTCAGCGCGGGGCGAAGCTCGAGGAATAGACACGAGCGCGGCGCGACCGCGTCGTCGAGGAGGTCGTCGATCAACTCGGCGCGCTCCTCGACCATGGACCGGAGCAGCTCCAGGTCGGCGTCGCGGCACGCCGCAGTGATCTTGGAGACCTCGGCCTGGCTGGGCTCGTATTCGGAGTCGAACACGATCCGCGCCAAGCTGGCCGAGCGCTCTCGCGCGCGATCCAAGGCGGTCAGCCCCGCCAGAACACGGACGCCACGCGCCTTGCGGAGCCCCTCCAAGAGAGCGTCTGCCTGAGCCCACTCGCCCGCATAGCGCGCCTGTCGCGCGGCGCGGAACCGGACACGCTCTCCCTCGGCCAGCTCGAGGGGCGGGGGCGCGTAGTTGGCGCTGAGCCAGCGCCAGGCCTTCCCTTGACCCGCGCTGTAGGCCAAGACCAGGGAGCTCAAGAGCCCCAGGGTCCAAGGCGTCTCGACCCCGCCCAGGCCGCACACCACAGCCGCCCCGACGAGGAGCAACACGGGCGCTGCGCCCAGCACGCTCAGGGTCGGGCGACCGCCCTGGAACAGCTCGCGGGTCGAGGGAGCAAGGAGATAGATCAGCGAGTAGAGGTCGAAGATCAAGAGCCCGAACCGAGACCAGCTCGCTCCGCTCAGGAGCAAGTGCCCCGTCGCCGCCGCCGCCAGAAGCGCGAACCCGACCAGGCCAACCCAGCGAGCCCACGGGCGAAGGCTGATCAGGAGGACCGCCAACAGGAGGTGAACGCTGCCGTAGGCGAGCAGAATCCCGCTCTGCTCGAACTCCGTCGAGAGCCGGGCCGCCCAGAGGCTGAGCCCGCCGAGGCCAATGCACCAGGTGAGAATCAAGACGAAGGCGTTGGGGAGGCGACGGTTCAAGAGTTTGAGTATAGCGGCCCTGCCGGAGGCGACCGGGATGGTTCCAGACTCAGGTAGCGAGGGTCCGGCTGGCGTCGGTGGATCGAAGCGAGCAGTTTACTCGCCTCGACCGAGGGCCGGCAGGAGGGGCTGGCCCGGGCGCCAACCGGACTCGAGCAAGCGCTGGGTGAGAGCCTCCGACCGCCAAGGGAAGGGGTAGTTAGGTGAGGGACTCGCCGCGAGCGGCGCCCGGGTCGGCGGGTCGTCGAGGAACAGGAGCTGATTGTGAGTCAGCCCCGCCCAGGGCCCGGGGTTGTTACGAAGGGGTTTAGCGGCCTCCCGCGCCGACGTCAGGTCCCCAGCGCCTAGGTAGGCCTCGACGGCAACCGCGCGCTTGAGCGTCGTCCGACGGGTGTCGGTCCACGGCGCACGCGCGACCCGGAGGAGCGTCGCCCGGTCACCCCGAAAGATCGCGATCCGAATCTGGGCGACTCGAAATCGCCAATCTCCCGACGTCCAGCCCTTAGGGAAGTGCTTGGGTGCCTCGCGGAGGTAGCGCTCCGCGCGGACCAAGTGGGCGATTCGCGAGGAGAGATCGGGGGCCAACCAGGCCTCCTCCGTGCAACGCAGCGCCTCGATCATGTAAGCCTCTTTGACCACGTCGAGCGCCTGGGTTTCGGCCAAGTCGAGTTCGGTCGAGGTCGAGAACAGACTCGAGAGCGTGAGCAGCTCGTCAAGGAGGCGTCGCCGGTCCGCAGCCGGCGTCTCGAACCCGCAGCCTCGGGCCAGGCGATTGGCCGCCAGGAGGGTTCGAACTCGCTGCGGGAGCAGCGCCTCCCGCCCCGGCTGGGGGGCGAGCAGCGCGCGCGGCCGCCCCGCGAGAGGCGCGGGCAACATGTCGTCCGACGAGTTCGTGTGCCCTGCCATGACAAGAAGGCGGATCTCGAAGGCGGCGAGGGAGTCTCGGAGTTCGGCGCCGATCTGCGCAAGCCTCGCCCACTGAACCTCATGGAGGCGACTCTGTGCAAATCGAAGCCGGCGCACGAGCCAGCGCTGCGCCCCGCGCTGAAACGCAGCCTCGGCGGCAGCGTCCAAGAAGGAATACGTGGCGGCCTTCTTTAGCAGACGACTGCCTTGGGCCAGGCGCGGGTCGCGGTTGCTGTCTTCGCCAAGAGCCCAAATCGCCCCAGGATCCCAGTCGAACCCCGCCAGGACCCGGTGGAAGTCTACGACCTGACGAAGGTCCTCCAGGGGCGCCTTCGCGCGACGCGCCCGCCGGAACGCCCGACCGAGGTCCTCCAGGGACGCGGGCCGCGCCGCGAGTTCGAGCAGACGCCAGCGAGCCACGCCCGGGTCCGTGCGCGAGCGAGGGTCCTCGTTCACGAGCGCCTCTCCGCGCGTGGCGTCAGCCCCGCTCGCCATGGCCTCCAAAGCGAGGATCGAGCGCGACGCGCCGAGCGGGAGCGCCGCGATCGCGCCCAGGGCCTCGGAGCCGCGCTCGAGGTCCA
>JAESQQ010000309.1 GCA_016765095.1 Planctomycetota bacterium
AGAAAGGGTCCTGAGAAAGGGTCCTGAGAAAGGGTCCTGAGAAAGGGTCCTGAGAAAGGGTCCTGAGAAAGGGTCCTGAGAAAGGGTCCTGAGAAAGGGTCCTGAAAACAGGGGCGGCCGCAGGCCGCTCCTGTTTTTCTGTGTCTCTGGCGCACGGCTTCGCCTGCGAGTCAGTCGGAGGGGGGTCGGCGCAGCACTTGGACGTCGGCGTCGGCCTGATCTGCGGCCGCGACAGGTCTGCGCCCGCGACAGGGAGGGAGGCCCGGTCGCTAAGTCTGCCGTCGCACGAGCGCCGAGGCGAGGGCGCGACGAGGCGAGGCGAGGCTCTACCGAAAGCCCCCGAGGTGCAGCCTTACTGGCCGATCACCGGGGAGGAGCTGGTCCCGTTGAGCTGGAACACGACTGGAGCGGTCCCGTCAAAGAAGATCAGGCCCGCCATGTTCGCTGCGAAGTGTCGGTCGCCGGTGGTCGCCTGGAGTGTGGCGTCTGCGCTGCAGGTCCAGACGATTGGCTGGACTACGTTTCCGATCACGAAGTCGTAGCCTTGTCGCGTCCCGGTCGCGAGGACGTCGTCGATCAAGTCTTCGTCCCCCAGGGGCCCTGTGTTGGCCAACTCGCCGAGGGTGGTCGCGAAGTCGAGTGTGTTGTTGACGTTTCGGTCCGCCTCGCGGAAGAGCGTCTGTGCCGTGATGATGGTCTTCAGCGAGCCAATCGCAGCCGCCTCGTTAGCGTTCTTGCGAGAAGAGATCAGGTTGGGAATCGCGATCGCCGCAACGACCGCAATGATCGCGATCACGATCATGAGCTCAATGAGGGTGAAGGCTCGTGACTTCATGACAATCCTCTAAGCAGGGGGCGCTAGCCGAGTAGAGCAGGGGGCGCTAGCCGAGTAGAGCAAGAGGCGCTAGCCGAGTAGAGCAAGAGGCGCTAGCGTGAGTGAACCAACGAGAAGAGGGGAGTGGCAAAGCGCCGCTCCCCTCTCTCGGTGAGACGGGGAGGTCTAGCTACCTAGGACGGCGTTCGCCGAGGACCCGTCGGCAGCAAAGACGACTGCGCCGGTGGAGTCGAAGAAGATCAACCCAGCCATGTTGCCACCGAAGTGGCGATCGCCGGTCGTACCCTGCAGGCTCGCGTCGGCGTTGCAAGTCCAGACGAACGGGGTCACGTTTCCGAGCACGAAGGCGTAGCCCTGCTTGGCGCCGGCTGCCAAGACGGTGTCAATCAGGTCCTCGGTTGCCCCACCCGTGATGGTCATGGCTCCGAGGTTCGGGGCGTACTCGAGCGTGTTGTTCTGGTCCTTGTCGCCCTCGCGGTAGAGCGTCTGGGCGTTGGCGATTGCCTTCAGAGCACCGATCGCGGCGGCCTCGTTACCGTTCTTGCGAGCGGACAGGAGGTTGGGGATGGCGATGGCGGCAATGATAGCGATGATGGCGATAACGATCATCAGTTCGATGAGCGTGAACGACTTGCGGGTGTGAAGCTTCAAAGGTCTCTCCTTGTGGATTTGTTTCGGGTGGTCCCGGGTGCCTCGCTCGCAAGTGACGCGCCAAGGCGCGAAGTGAGCTAAGCCCCGTTAGGTAGACCTGGCGCTTCCTCCTCTTCCAAGATGGGTGACGTTTCGCGGCGGTGAGTGTCGTGAAGCGTCAGCCCAAGTCGGCGGAAGCGAAGAGGTTATAGGTCGCTTGGGAGGGGTTCGCAAGGAGGAAATGGCCCTGGAATGGGGCTTTGCTGGCTGCTCGCAGATCCCGATCGCGGCGTGCAAAGAGGGACCCGCTGCGATGGGTGAACGGCTGCGGGCTTGTCTCGCATAACCACGGTCATGCCAGCACTTTACGCGCAATCAGCTCGAGGCTGGCGCGTCCTTGGGGTCGCTCCCCTCGTCCTCGTCCTCGTCTGGAGGTGGGCCGCAGTAGCGCTCGCTGGCGCCGTCGGTGTCGGTCCAGGCTTTCCGCTCTTCGTCGCTCACCTTGAGCCAGCCACCCATTTTGGGTGCGTCCGTGCGCCCGAACCAGGCCATGACCGCGATGCCACATACGAACATGGCGACGCAGAGCAGCTGGCCGCGCGAGAGCCCGATCGCGGCGAACTCCATGTCCTTTATGTGGCCGTCAGGCTCGCGCCAGAACTCGGCAATGAACCGGAACACGGAGTAGGCGGCGAGCCAGGCGCCGGTCAAGAGCCCAGGCTTTTGCGGCTTCCTGGCCAAGATCGCGACGATCACCCAGGCGCTGATCCCCTCCAGGAGGCCTTGGAAGAGCTGGCTTGGGTAGCGCGTGTTGAGGAGCGGCGCGGCGGCGTCTGCGACGCCGGGCAGCTTGTCTTGGATCCGCGCGATCGTCCACATCACGAGCTCGGTCGATTGAAGTCCCTCGGGGACGGCAACCCCACCCGCCTCGAGGTTCGCCGCCAGTTGCTGGAACTTGGCGGGGTCGGTCCACTCCGTCATTTCGGTCGGAAACTTGATCGCGGTTCCATACAGCAGCTCGCCGGGCTTCGCGATTCGCCCGAAGAGTTCGCCGTTTATGAAGTTCGCCAGCCGCCCAAAGGTGATTCCGATCGCGCCCGCGAACGCGCAAATGTCCCCCAGGTGCGCCCAGCGGTGGCGATAGCGCCGCGAGAGGAAGATCGTCCCCGCGAGGAGGCCTAGGACGCCGCCATGAGCGGACATGCCGCCCTTGTGGAACGCGAGCATGTCCCAGAAGGGGAACGAGTCGCTAAAGCCCAGGAGCGAGGGCTTGTAAAACACGACGTATCCCACGCGCGAGCCGATCACGACCGCGATCGCGAGGGTCGTTACGAAGTCTGCGGCTTCGGCGGGTCGCAGCGTAGAGATCCCAGTGCCGCTGTAGCGTCGAATCAGGCGGTAAGCGACGAAGAACCCGAGCAGGTAGGCCATGCCGTACCACCGGATCGGTCCGCCCTCCCAGAGCTGGATCATGTAGGGGTCTAGGTCGTGGACCCAGGCGTCCGCCAGTTGGAGCACGGTGGCTCTCCACGGGAGCACGAAGCGTCCCAGTTTGCGCCGCAGCGCGTTCTCGAGGGCGAGCGGCCGAGAGGCTTCTCTCGATCCTCGGGGCCACGCACCCCACTAGTCTTCAACCTTCTAGACTTGGCCTTACCACTCGCGCTTCAGGGATTCTTCGAGGACTTCGTCCCAGAGATCGCCTTCGGCTCGGACGGCCGCCCCGACGCGCTTCACGTACTGCTTGTAGGCCCCCGCGATCTCCTTCTCGAACACCTTGGGGGCGTCGCCGTCGGCGATCGCTGTGTTGGACTTTGCCTCGTCGTCCATGAAGACCTCCTCCAAGAAGGCCTCCGCGAGTCGTCGGGCGTGCTTGAGCTCGGAATCGCCGATCGGCTTGGGTGGCTCGTCGCTCACGGGCGCGGGGCTGGCCTTGGCGGCTTCAAGCTCCTTCTCGGCCCCCTCAAGATTGGTTTGGGCTTCGAGAAGTTGCTTCTCGAGCAACTCGGTCTTCTCGAGTGCCTCCTGCTGAGCGCCCTCTGCGGCCTGCTGGGCGCTTTCTGCGGCTTCCTGGTCCTTCTTCGCGAGTGCGTTCGCGGACTTCTCGCTCTCGAGCTCCTCCTGGAGCTTCGAGAGTTCAGCGGTGTCCCCGCCACTGGGCGCCTCGTCCTCGAGGTCCTTGAGCTGGGCTTGCAGTTGTGCGACCAGACTCTCCGCGGCTGCGGCGGATTGTTCGGCCTCCGCCTTTGCCTCAAGGGCGCGGCCCTCGGCTTCGAGCGCGGCTTCGGCAGCTTCAGCCTCAAGGCCGTCTCCGCCGCTGGCGGCGAGGCTGGTGAGCTCCTTGCGCGCCACCGCGAGCTCGTCCATCAGGCTCTTGGTTCGAGCCTCGACGGCCTTCCCAATCAGCGTCTCAAGCTCCTCGAAATCGAGGACCGAGACCGTCTCAACGGCGTCGCTCTGGACGTCGTCGAGACCGTATTTCGGGGTTATCTGAGAGAGGAGCTCTTCGGGCTTCACAGGTAGCCTCCAAGGGGTGAGAGCCTATCAGAATCGCAGAAGGGGGGCTTCCGGACGCCAAACGCGCCGACAGGGCCGGCGCGTTTGGAGGGAGTCGGCGCTTGCCGAGGCCTACTCGGAAGCAGCCTCGGGGGTTGCGTCGGAAGCAGCCTCGGGGGTTGCGTCGGAAGCAGCCTCGGGGGTTGCGTCGGAA
>JAESQQ010000310.1 GCA_016765095.1 Planctomycetota bacterium
CTCTGAGGCTGGCTTGTCAGCCTCTTGGCCGCCGCCCCAGGTCGTGGCGTCACCAAACGCGGTGACTTCAGGTGCCGGCGCCGGCGCCTCCCCCAAAGTCGTCGCCTCCGGGACTCCGACTACGAGCGCGGGATCCGAGCCTGGCGCCTCTCCCCAGGCCGTCGCGTCCGGTACCCCGACCGCCTGTCCGGGATCCGAGCCTGGGGCCTCGCCCCAAGAAGTCGCGTCCTCCTCGGCGAGGGAGGGCGCGGCCGGGGGCGAGAGGTTGTTGGGGTCTAGGACCTCGTCGAAGCGAGCCGTTTCGCTCGATCCGCCCTGTCCCGCCAGACTCGCGAGCTGCGCGCTCGTGACCCAACCGCGCGCCATGAGCGCCTGGGCGAGCGGCCCGACCGCGAGCGAACCCAGGTCCTTCAACTGTTCAGCCGTGACCCAGCCCCGAGCGATCAACTCACGGCGGAGAGTCTCCGGTGTCATTTGCGACGGCTGCAAGGAGGGGTGCGCTCAGCCTCCGCGGCTGAGACCCGGGAGGGGGAGATCGAGGCCGTCGGACGGATCGGGCAGGGTCGTGTCGCTGAGCCGCCCCAGCGCCATGGCTGCGATCACGAGCAGCGCCAGATTGATCACGAGCAATACGATCAGCAAGACCAGCCCCGAGCTTGCGCGCGAGCTCTTCCCGCCCGAGCTCTCGTCCAAGACCTTCTTCTCGAAGGGCTTGATCACCTCGCCGGCGCGGACCTGGCGAATGTCGCTCAGGAGATCAGCCACGGTGGGGTAGCGCACAGACGGCGTGTAGCCAGTCAGCTTTTGGATCAGCGTCCGAAAGCCCGCAGAGACCGTCACGCCTTCGGGGGGGGTGACCCCTGGGAGCTCTTGGTTGAGCTGGTCGAGCAGGCTCTGGACCGCGTCATCGCTGCTAAAGGCGACCTCCCCCATCACCAAGGCCCAGAGGACGCAGCCGAGCGCATAGAGCTCAGCGACGGGGAGGACCTTCCCGGAGTCGACAACCTCGGGGGCGAGAAACCCGGGCGTGCCGACGACCTCGCCACCGGCTGAGAGAAAGGTCAACTCGGGACTTACTCGCCCGAGCCCAGCGTCACAGAGCACGAAGCTCCCCGGGCGCTCGCGACGAATCGTGTGGAGCGAGACGTCCCCGTGCACGAGATCGCGCCCGTGAATCATGCTCAGCCCGCTCGCGATCTGCTCGGCGAGGGTCAGGAGCTCTGCCTCGGAGATTTTCATGTTTTGCTCGAGGAGCTCCGCGAGGGTCGCGCCCAGCGGCAGCTCATGACCGACGAAGAACGCGTCTTTGACGCGCCCCGCCCCAAGGCAAATCGAGAACGAGGGGTTGGCGGCCCTCGCGACGCGCTCGGCCCGAGTCGCGAGCCTGCTCAGCTCCTCGCCGTAGGAGCCCTTGAGCGGGTAGACCCGCAACAAGATCGGCTCTTGGCTCTCCTCGTCGACACCGAGGTAGCGCCGCACACCGCGATCGATCCCGAGGAAGGCCTTCGCCTTGAAGGGCCCCACGTCCTTGCCGAGATAGGGATCACCGTCGGGCGCCGGTTGAATCCAAGCCTCCGCGTCCGCCCGCGCCCGCTCCTCCTCCTCCTCGGTCCGCGTCCGCCGCTCGAGGTCCTTGGCCGCCTTTGGGGTCAGGTTCCGGTTGCGTGAGCTGCTCTGGAGCGCCTTCAGGCGCCCGCTGGCGCGTTTGGCGATAGGCTTGGGAGCCTCACTGGCGGGCGCGCCCCCCTGGCTGTCGCTGAACGCGAGGCCGTGATCCTCCTCGACCGCGGTACCCAGCGCCCCAGGCGGCGAGGGCGGTTCGGCGCCCGGAGAGGACGCGTCGTCGTCGAACATGGCCTCGTCGTCAAAGGCGACGTCCCACCCGTCGTCGATCGCGTCGCCCCCACCCGCTGCTGCGTCGCTCTCTTCCCTCTGCACCTGAAGCACAGCCGAGTCGCTAAACGACACCTCCGCGTCGTCCGCGCTAGTGACAGGCTCACCAGGAGCCGGATCTCCCGCAGGCGGGGACTCACTCGGGACCTCCTCGTCCCACCCGTCGGGCTCTGGCTCACCCCCTGAAGGCACGTCGTCCCAGCCGTCCGCCTCGGCCTCTGAGGCCGGCGGCGGGGGAGAGTCGCCCTTGGGGGGAGAGTCGCCCTTGGGGGAAGAGTCGCCCTTGGGGGGAGAGTCGCCCGCCGGGGGAGAGTCGCACGCCGGGGAATCGTCGCCCGCCGGGGAATCGTCGCCCGCCGGGGAATCGTCGCCCGCCGGGGAATCGTCTGCGTCGCTCACGAGCGCACCGATCCAGTTGTGTGGGAAACGACCACTACTGCTGCCCAGCACGAGTTGCGGGACACCCGATTGCTTTCGTAGGGGAGGGGTTTACCCCCTCCCGCGGGCGGGGGTAAACCCGGGTAAACCCCGCCCCTACATTCACCTGTACCGGTGTCTCCGGGTCCAGCCACTACTGCTCTTCCAGAATTCGGTCCGCGATGTACTCGCTGACCCGACGGCGAAGATCTTCATGATCCAAGCGAGGGGTCTTGCTCAGCGGTTCGACGTAAAGGACTCTCCCCAGCGCACGCGTGGGGCGCCGGATCCGAGAGGTCTTCAGGGTCTTGAGCGCCCCGGCGGTCCACCTGCCTTTGACCTTCCTCCAGAGCTTGACCCTGACGCCGACGAGGTAGACCGCGTCGGAGCGAATCTCATGGAGAGGATAGACGTAGGCCTGGTGCGCGGCGTCGAGCTCGATCCAGGCGAAGTAGCGCGAGTCCTTGCCGAGGCTGAGTTGAGAGTAGCGGCCGCTGAGCCGCCCCTTGCGCGTGATCGCCTTCTTGAGGTGGACCCGGACCTTCCCTCGCGGCGACGCCTTGGCGACAGGGATCAAGACTTGCCGCACGATCGGCTCGCCGATCGCGTCGAGGAGCAGCTCGACCTTGACGGGCTTGTAGCCCTCGAGCTGGAGTTCGATCGGGAGCGGCCCCCGCAAGCCGAGGTTGACGTGGACCGGGGTCCGCGTCTCGTAGGGGGCGCCGTCGACGACGATCTTGGCCCCAGGCGGAGTCGTCTCGATCAAGACGGGCACGTAGGCCTGGGTGAGACGCCGTGGATAGGCCCGAAACTCGTCGCGAGTCGACTTTCCGAGTTGGAACAGCGCGACCAAGTCCGGCCCAAGCGGCTTGGTCCGCGTGTGTTGGCGCAACTCGACACAGCGCCGCTCGAAGCTGGCGAGGAACTCCTTGAGCTGCTCGCGGAGCCGGCGCAGCGGCCCGCCGAGGGCTGGCGAGTGAATTTGGGCTGCGTATTCGTCGACGCGCGTCGAGAGTTCGTCGAGGTTGTGGTACTTCTGCCAGGGGAGGAGCTTGCTCAACTCACGGGCGAGGTGGCTGTCCTGCTGGACGGCGAGCAAGCGCCCTTTGACTTCCGTAGCGTGCTCTCCGATTCCCTCCTCGTGGGACTCAAACCCCTCGAGGCGAGTGATCGAGGTCTGGACTGCGGACTCGAACTTCTCGAGCGACTTGGCGGAGTTGAGCTCGGTCCTCATTTGGAGACTCGCGGCTCGATACTCGTCTCGCGCGGCGTTCATCCCAGAGGCATAGGAATACGCGAGCCCGAATGCGAGCGCGAACGCGACCATCACGGCCACCTTGACGCGGTCCACGCCCGCCGCCCGCGCCAGCTTCTGCCGAGACGCGTCGTCGCCGATGCGCATCAGCTCATCCGCGAGTTCGCGAGCCTCGTCGTCCTTCCCTTCCCGCCGGAGGCGGTTGATCAGGCGCTCTCCAGCGTCAGCCGCCGCCCCGGTCCGATCGAGCTTGACGAGGCTCTTGACGAGGAGCTGGAGCGTGCTCGTCTCCTCCTTGAACCCGATCGCGCGCTCGAGCACTCGCCGCGCGCGGCCCGGGAGGTTGAGGTCGAGGTAGCGCTTGCCGAGCTCCTCGGACTCCTGGGCTGCGTCGTCCTCGCGACCCACGGCCCACAGGCTCTGGACCAAGCCCTCGCGAGCCTCGAGGTCGTCCTGCGCGTGACCCAGGGCCTCGCCAAAGGTCTTTGCCGCGTCCTCGCCCCGACCCGACGCCAGCATCAGGCCCCCGGCCCGCGCGAAGTGACGAGCAGCACGCTGGTCCTCACCTTGGTCGGCGGCCGTCCGAGCGACCCGAACCCGGCGCAGGAGCTGATTGAGGGCCTCGTCGAGAGACTCCTCCATCTCTCGCAGCCGCTCGAGTTCGGCGCGCTGGTCGGCTCGCGCTCGGGTCAGCTTGATCAGCTTCGCGTTCGCGAGGACCTTGAGTTTTTGGGCGACCTGGACCTCGCCCGTCAGGCCCCGGAGCGCCAAGTGGCGGACGCTGCTGCCCGGCTGGTTCACGATCTCGCGAAGCAGGACCGCGAGCGCCCTCGCGTCCGGCCCTTTAACCGGCGGCCGACCCGACTGGGCGGCCTCGCGACCGCTTGCCGTCGGCTGCACGATCGCGCGGGCCGAGGGGACGGACTGGCGAACGTCCTTGACGAGGCGGAGCTTGCCCTTGAAACGCTCGAGCAGCTTGTCGACTCCGAGCGAGAGAGTCAGGGATTCTAGATCGCGCCGGCTCATGACCTCCTGATCCGGTTCGCCTGTGCGGAGCTCGAAATCGGCGCCCTCCCAGAGCATGCACCCGAGGAGGATCTCTTCGATCAGCTCGCCCGCGACGAGGTCCAGCTCGTTTGGCTTGAGTCCTTGAGCCACGAGGAGTTCGCGCTCGTCGACGAGCTTCCCAGCCTGGCTCTCTTTCGCCTCCTCCAGGGCCGCGTCAATCGAGGCCACGTCGCTCTCGCTGAGCGCACCAGACGCTAAGAGCCGAGAGCGAATCGTCGGAAGCGGCCGTCCGCTGGCAAGGACTCGCAGTCCGCCCCGAGTGAAGAACGCGCAGAGGTCTTGGAGCCCGTCGGTGATCGTGAGCGAGCCGTAGAGGCTCTCTCGGCGGAGGAGGTCAAGGGCCCGATTGGCGCCAGCAATGTCAAAGCTGCCCCCTATCGTCCGCTGACCCGACTGGGCTCTCCCGCTCTGCTTCGTGGCCACGTCAAGAGCCTAGTTGCGCGTGGGAGCCCCCACAAGCGAGGGGAGGGGGTTTTAAGCAATGGAAGGCCCTCGCTAATGCCCCGAGGCGCGTCCAGCGCGCTGGAGAACGAAGGTGCTGACGGGAACTCGACGGCGCCCAAAGGCCAGATAGGCCTTCCCCAGGAGGGTGTCCGGGCCCACAGCCACGAGGTAGTCCCGCAGCCGCACCGAGGGATCCCAGGCGGGGTTGCGGCCACAGTCGTAGTCGAGCAGGAAAGACTGGGGGTAGCGAATGTCGGGCGGAAGCGGGACGCCGACGTCGAAGAAGCCATGTCGAACCGGCTCTCCGCTGCGCCCCCGGACCACGTCCCAAGGGTCGAGCGGGCCGCCGCGGGGGCGAACCCGGACGTTGTAGCCGCGCAGCAGCTCCTCTCCGACGCCTGGGAGGAACCCCTTTACGAACTTTCGGATCCCGATCAGGGAGGTGAAGTCCGGCAGGTTGTAGCCATAGAACTCCCACCCCAAGAGCTCCTCGAGGGCGGGCGGAGGAGAAGTCAACAACGCCTCCTCGACCTCCTCGGGCGACCACGTCACGACCTCGACCAAGTCGAGGGGGAGCCCGGGGTTGACCTCGAGGGCTTGGGCCGTGGCGCTCATAGCCAGCCCTCCTGTTTGTACCAAGCCAGGGTTTCGCGCAGGCCAGGACCCGGGTGAGGATATTCGAGGGCGAAGCCCGTCTCGGCCAAGCGCGCGCTGCTGACGCGCGGGGCGCCAATCGCGAGGCTCTTGCGAGGGCGCGCGAAGCGAAGCCAGCGTCGTGGGAGAGCTGGCCAGCGGAGCGAGAGGTGCGGGCGCCCAGCAATCCGCGACACGAGGCGCGCGGCTTCAGCAGCCCGCAAACCCGCGTCGTCGCCGACGTTGTAGGTCGTGGCCGGAGCGAGGTCGGCGCGAGCCGCGACGTGGAGAGCGGCGCGAGCCAGATCGCGAGCATGCACGAGGCCGACCCGCTGAGCGCTGGAGGGACCGGTGACTCCGACGCGCCGGCGAGCCTCCCAAAGCCCGCGCGCGCCTCGTGGCCCATAGACCCCAGTCGGGCGCAGGATCACGTGAGGGAGCTCGGAAGCTCGCACGGCGCGCTCGAGGTCGAGCAGCTCCCGGGCTCGTCCTCCCTGAGGCGCAGGCGCCGCCTCCTCCGAGAAGGGCTCGCTCTGGGGCTCTCCATAGACCTCTGCGGCGCTGATCAGCACGACCCGCTGGACCGAGCCTGCGGCGGCGAGGGCTGCCTCGACCTGGACCTGGGGGCCCTCGACCACAAACAAGAACGAAGCCCCGCTCAGAGCACCCCGCCACTCAAGCGGCCAGCTCTCAGGAGAGGCCCCAAGCCCTCGAACGACCTCTGGGAACGAATCGACGAGGCCCTCTGCCACGCGATTCGCGTCGTCGAAGGCCAGCAAGGCGTGTCCGGCCTGGGCCAGGACTTCGCAAAGGTGGCTCCCGACGAAGCCGCAGGCGCCCACCACGACGCTTCGAAGGCTGACAGGCTCGTTCATGAGGTCCCTCGCGACGCCAGAACTCCAGGCGTCGCGCGGTATTGCAGTCGCAGGTCGTTGCGCCGTCAAGGACGAATCCAAGCGCTCGCGCCTCCCTGGATGGTTGCGGGCTCGCGGTCGGGGTGACAAGGTCGAGCCCTCGTTCGGGGCTAGGTCAGCAGAGGAGGAGCGGAGTGAGCGAAGAGACGCTGGTGGCATTCGAGCGCCGGGGGCCGGTGGCCTGGGTCTGGCTCGAACGGCCTGAGGTCCACAACGCGTTCAACGACGTGCTCGTCGCCCAACTCGAGGCGGCGCTCGGGAACGCGATCGAGAGCGACGCTCGCGCAATTGTCCTCGCTGGACGTGGGAGGAGCTTCTCTGCGGGGGCCGACCTCAACTGGATGAAGAGCGCTGGGCAAACGAGCGACGAGGAGAACGTCGCCGACGCGGCCCGCCTCGCGAGCATGCTCAGGCGCCTCGCGAGCGCACCTCAAGCCACGATCGCCCGCGTCCAGGGCGCCGCCCTCGGCGGCGGACTTGGCCTCGTCGCCGCTTGCGACCTCGCGATCACAGTCGAGCGCGCGACCTTCGGGTTCAGCGAGGTCAAGCTCGGCCTGATCCCGGCCGTGATCTCGCCCCACGTGATCCGCAAGATCGGCCCCGGGCGAGCCCAGGCCCTGTTCGTGACGGGCGAGCGCTTCAAGGGACAGGCCGCGTTTCGCCACGGTCTCGTGAGCGAAGTCGTGGCCACAGACGCCGCCCTCGACGAGGCCCTCCACGAGACGCTGGGCCAGGTCCTCGCCAACGCGCCGCAAGCCGTCACCAAGGCCAAGCAACTCGTGGCCGAAGTGACCCGCCTCCAGGCCGCAGGCGATCTGAGCGCGGTGGACGACTACACCTCCCGCGCGATCGCCGCCTGCCGGGCGTCTGAGGAGGCGGCCTGTGGGATCGCCGCGTTCCTCGACAAGCGCGCCCCAAGCTGGAAGCTCGCGCCCGAGACGGAGGCCTAGCCCGTGCTCTTCTCGTCTCTGCCTGAGCGCGTCAAGGTCTACGAAGTCGGCCCGCGCGACGGCCTCCAAAACGAGGACCAGGTCGTCCCAACAGACGCCAAGCGACGCTTCGTCCAGGCCCTCGCGCGCGCCGGCTTGCCCCTCGTCGAGGCCACGAGCTTCGTCCACCCCAAGTGGGTTCCCCAGTTGGCCGACGCGGCCGCGCTCCTGGCTGACCTAGAGCCGATAGACGGCGTTCGCTTTCCGGTCTTGGTGCCCAACGCCAAAGGGCTCGAGCGGGCGCTAGAGGCGGGCGTCGACTCGATCGCGGTCTTCGTCGCCGCGAGCGAATCCTTCTCGCGCAAGAACACCAACGCCTCGCTCGCGGAGACCTTCGCGCGTGTCCGCCCCCTGATCGCCGAAGCCAAAGCCGCTGGACTCTGGGTTCGAGCCTACCTCTCGGTGTGCTGGGGCTGCCCTTACGAAGGCCCAATCGCCCCCGAGACCGTGGCCGAGTTGAGCGAGACCCTGATCAGCGACGGCGCGGAGGAGCTGTCGCTCGGCGACACGATTGGGATCGCCGACCCGACCGGCGTCGAGCGGGTATTGAGCGCCGTCGCCGCGCGGGTCCCCCTCGAACAGATCGCGCTCCACTTTCACGACACGCGCGGGACCGCGCTCGCGAACGTCCTAGCCGGCCTCCAGCTCGGGGTCACGACCTACGACGCGAGCGCGGGCGGGCTCGGCGGCTGCCCCTACGCGCCTGGCGCGTCTGGCAACCTCGCGACCGAGGACCTGCTCTACCTCCTGGCGGGCCTCGGGATCGAGACCGGCGTCGACTTGGCGGCGGTCCGGGCAGCCACCCTCGAACTCGCCCAGGTGATCGGGCGCCCCGCGCCGAGCCGCTACGCAGCTGCGGGGCCCTGGGAGCCTCTCGGAGCGGTCGAGTAGGGCGGAGTCCAAGCCTCGGAGGGGTGTTCGAACACGCATCAACGCCGACAGGAATCACCCCGCCAAGGAGGCCCCGGATAGCCCTGTCGGCGCAGCTTGTGGGGCGGGCGGGGGTTTACCCCCGCCCGACGCCTGTCCCGCTGGGAGGGGCCGAGTGCGATCTGTAGGGTGCGGGGTTTACCCCC
>JAESQQ010000311.1 GCA_016765095.1 Planctomycetota bacterium
GCGGAGGCGAGCGCGGCTCCTCCTGGCTCGCGCCCAGCTCCAAGTGGGCAAGCAAGACGCGGCGCTGGCCGAAGCTCAGCGGGCGAGCGAAGAGTCAGCCGCCGCAGACGCCCATGCGGACGAGGCCCGGGCCTTGGGACTCCTCGGTGCGATCTTCCTCCGCATGAATCAACCCGAGGCAGCCGCAAGCGCCTACGAGGGCGCGCTGAGCGCCGCTCTGCGAGGCGGTCAGCCCGACTTCGCCCTCCGACAGCGCCTCAACCTCGCCACAGCTGCCCTTCGTGCAGGCCGCCTCGGCGTCGCTCGCGATGCGATTCAGGCGGCCATGGCTCACGAGCCCGTCGGGCCGGATCGCGCCGAGCTGCAAGGTCAGCGCATCGTGACCGCCGCCTTGGTGGCGCTTGTCGGAGGTGAGCTCCGCCCGGCAGCAGCAGCGCTAAAGGTTGAGGAGGCCCTGCGAGCGGCCCGCGAGGCGGGCTGCCCGGAGATCCTCGAGCGCTACGCGACTCTGCCTGCGCGTCTGCGGGGAGCAGAGCGCGCGGGCAGCTAGAACCGCTGGGGCGAGCGGCCCTACTCCGCCTCGTCACCGTCCTCGTCACCGTCCTCGTCACCGTCCTCGTCACCGTCCTCAGGCTCCGGCGGCGGTCGATACTGCGCTGCGCGCAGACCCTGCCGATAGGCGAGCGCGCGGGTCGCGTGGGACTCTGCGGACTGGCGAATCGCGGTCCGCTCGGCGGCGGTTAACTCGCGCTTGACCTCCGCTGGGACGCCCGCTACCAGAGACCCTGGCGGGACCCGAAAGCCGACTCGGACGAGGGCTTGGGCGGCCACGATCGACTCCTCGCCGACCACCGCACCGTCGAGGATCACCGCTCCGCTACCGATCATGGCTCGGTTCCCGATCGTGCAGCCATGCAAGATCGCGCCCTGTCCGATCGTGACTGCGTCACCGACGGTGCAGGGCCCGCCTGCGGCGCGGACCACGCAGAGCTCCTGAACGTTGGTTCGGATCCCGATCCTGACGGGGTGCTGGTCGCCGCGGAGGACGGCGTTGAACCACACGCTCGAACCAGCTCCGATCGTGACGTCGCCAACGACTTGGGAGCCTGGGGCTAGATAGACCTCTGGGGGGACCTGGGGGACCCGATCGCCGATCTCGTAGAGACCCATCACCACCTCCGACGGGCCACGATACCGGCCACGAGCGCGGCGCGGTGTCGGCTGGAACGAAGAGCTGAGCTGATCCTCGGAGCGTATCTCCGAAGGCACTCCCTCCTGTATCGTGGCGCCATGATCCGCTCCCGCCCCACAGCCTCCAAAGATCGCGCCAGGGGCGAGGTGTGTCGACCGTGTTGAATTACACCTCGCTGTTCTCCGACCTCGAGCGGCTCTACGAAGTTGCTGGCCAGGACCCAAGCTCCTTTCGGCGCCTCGCGCGCGAAGTCCGCCGCGTCCGCGAGAGCCTCAACGACTACACCCACGAAGTCTCGGTCGACTATGTGCTCCGCCTCGAAGCCCGTTTGGCTCGTGGAGACGCGCGGCTCAGCGAAGACGAAGTCGAGCTCTTGCGCGCCTACCTGGGCGTCTCCCCGCCGGATCCCCAAGCCGATCAGCGACTGGTTGACGACCTTCACTCGTTGGGGACTGAAGTCAGCGGAGTGATCAATCTCCGCGATCAACCGCTTCGACTTCGCAACCTCGAAGGCCTCCGGCGACGCCTGGGCTCTATGGAGTTCCTCCTCCCCGGCTTGGTCTTGATCCTCGAGGAGCGAGCACACCGCCAGCGCTTCGAGCTGGCGGCCGGGCTGGGTGAGGAGGGCCGGGTTGACGCGGCCTGGCTCCTGGCTGCGTTGAAGGCCGCTCGCGGCGAAGGCGAGCTGCCCAACGAAGACAGCGAAGAAACTGGACTCAGTCCCTTTTCGGGGCGCTGATCGGCGGGAAGCCGAACTGCAGCGCTGACCACCTCGGGTGAACGGGACCTCCTCGCCGCTAGTATCCTGACGCCCCATGACCCGTATCAGCCCCTCTCGGATCGCCGTCTACTGCGGCTCTCGCTCCGGCGCGCAACCGGCCTATCTCGACGCCGCTCGCCAGCTCGGCGCGGAGATGGCTAACCGCGGCTACGGGCTCGTCTATGGCGGTGGCGGCATTGGCCTCATGGGTGAAGTCGCGAACGCGGTCATGGCGGGCGGGGGCGACGTGTTGGGAGTGATCCCCGACTTCCTCGAGACCGACGAGGTGGCGCATCACGGGCTGACACACCTGGAGGTCGTCTCGGACATGCCCGCTCGCAAGCGGCGGATGATTGAGGAAGCAGGCGCCTTCGTCGCGTTGCCTGGCGGCACGGGGACCCTTGAGGAGCTGTTCGAGGTCCTCAGTTGGCGCCAACTCGACCTCCACGCCAAGCCGATCGTGGCCCTCGACGTGGGCGGCTTCTGGCAGCCCCTGGTGTCGCTTCTGGACCACGTGTGCAGCGAAGGGTTCACCTCCCCCCCACAGCGCGAGCTGCTCCAGGTGGCGAGCGACGTCGACGAGTTGTTCCGCTTCCTCGAGGGCTCGTGAAAGCGGCGCGCCGCTGGCCCTATGTGTGCGGTCTCGTACTCCTGGCCCTGATCCCTCGCGTCGGCGCGCTTCGGCGCGGCCTGAGCTACGACGAGTTGTTCACGCTGACCAACTTCACGAGCAAGCTCAAGGAAGCCGTCGGCGGCCAGCTAGCCGCGAACAATCATCCCTTGGCCTCCGTCTTGGCTTGGCTCGCCCGCCAGGTCAGCGAAGGCGAGCTCGCGCTGAGGGTTCCGTTCGCGCTGCTCGGCGCCCTCGCCGCAGGCGCTCTCTGCTGGGCGCTGTGGCCGATTGGGCGGCGACGAGCTTGGCTGGCGGGTGGGTTCTTGGCGCTCGCGCCCCCCGCGATCCTGGCCAGCCAGCAAGTCCGCGGCTACTCGGGAGCGATCCTGTTCGGCGCGCTCGCCCTCGGCGGTTACATCCGTTGCTCTCAAAAGGGGCGGGCCCGCGACGTGCTCACCCTCATCTTCGCGGGCGGTCTCGGCCTCTGGTCACACCCTACGATCGGCCTTGGCCTCGTCGCCCTGGGCCTCGCGACCCTTCGCTACGGGAGCGGTCCGAACGCCGCCTGCCGGCGCGGCCTCGCTGGCGCGTTCAGCCTCGGGATCCTCCTCTGGCTGCCGATCCTGAGTCGAACCCTGAAGTTCGTGCTCAAGAACCTGTTTGTCGGTCCGGCGGGCGGCTATCACCCCGGCCCGTTGACCCTCAGCAAGCTCGCCACGGCGGGCGGTGGTGTCCCGCTCGCGCTCGGCCTGCTCGGCCTCTCGCTCCTCGCCGGCGTAGCGTTTTGGAGACGCGCCGGTGCTCCGAAGGGTGGCCTCGAGTTTGGGGCCTGGCGCCAAGGCTGGGCGGCGGTCTCACTCTGGGCCTTGGCCCCGATCCCTCTCCTGCTCCTCTCAGCCCTCGGCTATGGCCGCTTCGCCTGGTTCGCATGGCCAGCCTGGGCCGCCCTCGGCGCCGCAGGCTGCGCCTCGATTCGGCGTCCCGTGGGGACGCTCTTGGCGGCGCTCTGGCTCGGCTTGGCAGGCTGGCAAGTCGCGGAACAGAACCAAGTTGAGATCCACGACCTTCGGGGAGCTATGCGAGTCGCCGAAGAGCGCTCGGTGCAGCTCGGCTTCGCCACGATCCTGGCCCTCGGTCCGGGGTCGGAGCTCCTCCCCTTCTACGGGGGCCCCCTCGCGATCGAACTCGACCAGGCCGAGACCACGCTCCCCTTCTTCCTTATGGAGCCGGCTGTGGTCGTGATCCCGCTTCCAGCCTGCCTCGATCAGCCCCTTCCCTTGCCCAAGGGGGCAGCTCGGGGCTCTGAGGCACCTCGCACCTTGCGCGAACTCCTTCTCGAAGCTGGGGTTGTCGACCCGATCGTGCTGCCGGGCCTCGAGTCGCCAGTCCTCGTGTTCTCGACCCGCGGCCCGTAGCGTCTAGACAGGAGGGGAGATCAGCTGCTCAGCGGTTGAGCTTCTCCCAGAGGTCCTTGGCCTTCGGATTGTCCGGCTCGAGTTTCAATACGCCCTTCACGACCCGCCGCGCGTCGTCGAGAAGTCCAGCCATAGCCATGAAGCGAGCGATCTCCAGGCGGGGCTCGATCGCCTCTGGGGGCAGCTGGCTCTCGAAGCCCTTCAGAATACGAGTCGCTTGCTGCGAGTCCCCTTTCTGAAGGAGGGCGTGAATCGCGTCGAAGTGACTGCTCATCGGGAGGTTGACCTTGTCGATCTTCTCGAATCGCTCCTGACAGCTCCCGACGAACTTGATCAACCGCCCCCAGTCCTTGGCTTGGCGAAGAACCTTGGTGTAGACCGTTAAGAGCTCCTGGCGGTAAGGGTTGACGAAGAGCCCGGAGCGAAACTCTCTTCCGGCGGCTTCGAGTCGTCCCTTTCGAGCCAGGATCTGACCGGTCAACATGCTCACTTGGAAGTTCTCAGGCTCGAGCCGCTGGGCGCGCTCCAAGAAGGAAAGCGCCTGGTCGATCCGGTTGTCGTTCGCCAGCACAAGCGCTCTCGCTGCAAGAACGTTGGGGTCCGCTGGATAGCGCACCGCGAGGCGTGAACTGAGCGCCTCGACTTCAGAGACGTTGACCGTCTTGAGCTGCATCAGAGTGATCACGGAGAAGGCCTGAGCCTCCGGATCGTCGGGGCCAGCCTCTTGAATGCGAATCGCCCAGTCCCGCAGCTCCGCGTCGGACTTCACCGTCGAGAGCTTGGCGCGAATCAGGTGCCGCAGGATCAGCGTCGACTTGGGGTGTTGGACCAGCGCGGGCTCCCAGAGGTCATAGGCCGCCTGGGGGCCCGAGCGAAACAGAAGGAGCGTCCCCCGCAGAGCGAGCGCGAACTCGTCTTTGGGATTCCGCGCCCGACGCTTCTCGCAGTAGGCCTCACCCCGATCGAGCTCTCGGGTCGAGGTGATCAGGTCCTCGTAGCGACGCCGAACGCGCCCGAAGTCCTCGGACCCGAGCTCGAGGAGATCGAGGCCGCCCTCTAGGGTCTTGAACGCGGCGTTCAGGTCGTCCCTTCGGAGCGCGTCGTTGGTGACGACGTTTACGACCGCAGGGTCCTCGGGCCAACGGATCAGAGCCTCCCTCAAGAGCGCGTCGGCGCGCGCGTCCTGATCGAGGCGTCGCATGATGACGACGATGTTAACGACGAGGTTGGCGTTGTTCGGAGACCGCTTCCTGGCCATCTCGAGGTCGCGCAAGGCACCGTGGGTGTCGCGCCGCATCATGCGCAAGTTGGCGCGCAGCTGGAGCGAGGCCGGCTCGCCCGGGTCGAGCTTGAGGGCTTGCTCGAGATCACTCGTGGCCCGGGTCTCGTCGTTCTTGACGAGGAGGTGGAAGTGCGCCCGGGAGCCCCAGGCGACGGCCATTCGCCGGTCGAGCTCGATCCCACGATTGAGCGCCTCGAACGCGAGCTCGTGCTCGTCGTTGTTGAACGCGATCGCGCCCAGGAGACCCCAGGCCGAGGCCTGCCAGGTTCCCTTTCGGGCCGTGATGACTCGGAGCTCAGCGATCAACTGGGTCGCTTTCTTGATGTTGGGCTTTCGCAGCTTGCGAACCAAGACGCTGCACAGCCCATGCCACGCCTCGTCGGCCGGACTCGCTGGGTGGTCCAGGAGCCACTTGTCGAGCCGATCTGTGAGGGCTGTGTCGTTGGCGCTCCCCTGCCGCGCGCCGAGCCGCGCCGCGCGATAGGCGCCCTCTGCACCGAGCGCCCCGGGCTCCTCTTTCGCGAGGAGGCGGAAGTCAGACGCCGCTTCTTCGAGGCGCTGGAGGCGCGCCTGGGCGACGCCCCGGATCAAGCGAATCGGCCCCCGCTTCGGGTCTTGGCCGAGGACCTGGCCGCAGGCGTCGACGAGCTGGCGGAGCTTGGCCCGGTAGTCCTCACCCGCGGGGAGGACTTCGACTTCTCCCTGGAGCCGCTCGACGTCGGCCCTCGCGTCACCCCCTCCCCTAACCCCGAGGCTGGCGCCCGGAGTGAGCGTCGCGGACGCGACAGGAGTCTCCGTAGTCGAACGACGACGGTGGACCGAGAAGATCGCGGCCGTGATCCCAGCCCCGACGAGCGCCAACCCGATCGCGGCCGCGCCCAGCTGAACCGTAGGTGGGATCCCCCGCCGACGCGCCAGGACAGGCACCCCGCGAAGGTATCGATCGAGGTCGTCGGCGAGGTCACCGGCGGTCGTGTAACGGCGCTCGGGCGTCTTCTCGAGGCACTTGAGCACGATCGCGTCGAGGTCGCCCTTGGTGGCCGGATTGAGGCTGCTCGGGCGAGGAGGCGTGTCCTGCACGATCATCTTACAGAGCTCGATCTGAGTCTGCGCTTTGAAGGGAAGCTCGCCGGTGAGCATTTGAAAGAGCATCACCCCAAGTGAGTAGAGGTCGGCGCCGCCCGTCAAGTCGTGACCCTGTCCCGAGGCCTGCTCGGGGGACATGTAGTAGGGCGTGCCGAGGACCGCGCCGCTTTTGGTCAGGCGGGACTCGTCGAGGCTCGTGTCGCGCACGAGGCCGAAGTCAGTGATCAAGGGCGTTCCGCCCGGATCGATCAAGATGTTGTCCGGCTTTATGTCGCGGTGAATGATCTCGCGTTCGTGCGCGTGCTGGAGCCCGAGCGCCACGTCACGGGCGACCTCGACCGAGCGACGCAGGGAGAGGCGCTTGTTGTCAACGAGGTCCGCGAGGGACTGTCCTTCGACCAGCTCCATCGTGAAGTAGAGGTGATCCCCAAACTCCCCCGTGTCGTAAACGCGCACGATGTTGGGGTGCTGCAGCTTGGCGAGGGCGCCTGCCTCCCGGAGAAAGCGCTTGACCTGACGCTCACTGGCCTTGGCCCCCGCGAGCAACACCTTGAGCGCCACGTCCCGGCGCAGGGAGCGCTGGTGGGCCCGCAGAACGACGCCCATTCCACCCCGACCCAGCTCCTCGACGATTTCATAGTCGCCAATCTGCATCCCTGGGCCGAGCCGCTGGGAGCGCTGGCTCCCGCTCCCGCCAAACTGCGACGCCCGAAAGCGTGCAGAGCCGGTCTGGGCGTCGAAGGGTTGAAAACCAGGATTTAAGCCGGGGGTGCTCGGCGACATAGGCGGCATGACGCCCGAACCGGGCGCCGACCCTCCGTGCCAACGATCGGAGCCCGGGACGCCCCCGCCTCCCCAACTGCCCGAACCGCTCCCCGCATGAGTGTCTTGGAGGATCTGAACCTGGTGAGAGCTAGTCCCCTGGCGGGGTCGGACGAGTCGCCCGCTCTCTTCTCCTGGCCCCAAGAGGGCCATAGGACCCCGGCAGCGGACGCAATTCCAAGGGTCGTGGGGGACGAGCTCAGCGAGTCCGGCCCGTGCGCCACAGGCGCTGCAGATCAGGCGAGCTTGCTGAGTTTGCATCAGCAGGACTTGGAGAGCCTCTGGTTGAATTGCACCTCGAGCCGTGAGGACCTCTGCTAGCCGGCGTCCAGTGCCATGAGCCTCCTGAAGGCACGCACCGACAGCGGGCTCCGTTAGGAGCTGCCGCTGAATCGCCAGCTTGCCGAGCACGAGGTCGAAGACGTTCTGCACTATGCCTTTAGCCTAGCCCGCGCGAGTCACCTGCGCTCCCTCAATGACCCGCTCCCTCCCCTCGCGCCATGGACTCGGAGACGAAGCCCTGCGACGAGAGGTGGAAGCGTGAATTGGGCAGCGCGCGGGGGCCACCCTGGCTATCTTGGACCACCTCTCAAGCCACGAGATCCCCTCTGAACGCGACTGACGAGCAGCTCGCCCGCCTGATCACCTCGAACAACTACGCCAAGCCGGCGCAGATCGAGGCGGCTGCGGCGTGGGGGGCCGAGTATCACCCGGACAAGGACGTGGTCGAGGTGCTCTTCATGCGCGGGGTGATCGATCGCTCGAAAGTCGGTCTGATCCGCCGGCTCGCGAAGATGAACCGCTCCAGCCGCCGGCGAAGACGCTCCTCGAGTAGCAGCTCCTCGGAGATGACCTCCTCGAGTAGCAGCTCCTCGGAGATGACCTCCGCGAGTAGCAGTTCCTCGGGCCAGAGCGAGTCCAGCGAGTCCGCCCCAAGAAAGCCCCCAGCCTCCGATCCCAGCAAGTCCGATCTCAGCAACAGCAAGTCCGACTCGAGTTCGAGCGCTACCGAGACGGCCCCCGCGCGCTCCACGAAGGGCCCCCCTGGCCCCACGAAGCCCCCCC
>JAESQQ010000312.1 GCA_016765095.1 Planctomycetota bacterium
GCTGCCCACCTCCTTGTAGAAGTTCTGCGAGGGGAAGGGGAAGTTGAGGGACGTCATGACGGGGACTATCTCCGGTACGGTCGTCTTGAGGGCGTAGGCGACCGCGACTCCAAAGAACCCGACCCCGAGAAGCCCGGCCAGCCCGAGGAACGCCTTCGAGCGGGGGCGCGCGCTGAGCGGCTCGTCCTTGAGGGCGCGCTCAATGTCCTCGGCGAACGCGCGCCCGTCCTTGTAGCGGAGGGCGAGGTCAGCGCTTAGCGCCCGGAGGCAGACGCGTTCGAGGCGGCGCGGGACGTGATCGACGATCCGGCTCGGTGGAGTCGGGCGGGCGAGCGCGATCTGAGGCGCCAACTCTTGGAGGGTCTTTCCGGGGAAGGGCGGCGTGCTCGTGAGGGCTTCGTAGAGGAGGACCCCGGCCGACCAGACGTCGGAGGCCGGCGTCGCCGCGCCGGATTGAAAGCGCTCGGGCGCCATGTACTGCGGGGTTCCGACCCAGGCCCCCGTCGCGGTCAGTCGATCGGCGCCCGCCACGCTCGCGATCCCAAAGTCGGCCAAGCGAGCTCGGCCCTCGTGATCCACGAGGACGTTCTCGGGCTTCACGTCGCGGTGCACGACGCCGCGAGAGTGCGCGTAGCCCAGGGCTTGAACGACTTGTTGCACGAGCGCTACCCGGCCTGGGAGGTTGAGCTGGGGGAACACATCCTGAAGCTCGCGCGCGCCCTCGATCAACTCGTAGACCAGGTAGGGCTGGCCCTCGACGGCGCCCGCCGAGTAGATCCGAACGATTCCGGGGTGATCGAGGGACGCGCTGACCTCCCCTTCACGGACGAAGCGGGCGATTCGGGTCGGGTCACTGGCCGCCATGGCGAGCTTGAGCGCGACTCGGCGCTGACTGCTCTGGTCGAGGGCCAGGAACACGACGCCCATTCCTCCAGCACCGAGGACTCGCTCGATCAGGAAGCGCCCAGCGATCGTGGATCCCAAGTAGGTCTCAGCGGCCCGCATGCAGAGACTCTAAACCCGAGGCCACGATCCTGAGAGGTCGCCCGCAGTGTGGTCTCGCGACTCCCCTTCGCTAGGAAGGCGACCCCGGTCAGAATCGTGCTCCGCTCGATAGGTTCAATCTTCTAGAAACGGAATTCGTGATTCGGTCGCCACTCGAGAACGTCTCGGTGCTGCGCAACCACTCAGAATCACGAACTTCCGTTTAGCGCGTGGACTGGCGGTGAAGTTGACGCCAGCGCCAGGGCTGCTGAAAAGGAGGGCGCCGGGCGCGGGCCTCGATCGAGCGGGCGACTTCGGGGAAGCCGGAGTCGCCGTAGTGAGGGATGGTCGGATATGCCAGGCCAGCTTCGACGAGGAGGACGGCGAGCGGTTCTCCGTCCACGCAGACGTGCGCCAGGAGTCGTCCGTGGGCGTCGCGCTCTCCGAGAGTCAGGAGCTCGACTCGATTCGCTCCTTGGATCTTGGCGCGAGCGAAGTCAGTGGCGCGGCTCGCCCATGGCTCCTGGGCCCCCTCAAACCATGGCGCCGCGCGCTCGGGTGTGTCAGCTCCCAGGAGTCGAATCAGCTCCCCCTGTGGAGTGCGGTAGGTGTCTCCGTCGAGGACCTCTAGGGTGACAAGCGTTTGTCGAGCAGGCCCGATCCCCTGGCCGAATCCGCCTCGCCAGGCTGCGATCGCGAGCCACCCCAGCAGAGCGAAGGCCGCCAGGAGGGGCTTGAGTTGGGTTCGGGACGGGAGACGCATCCCGAGAGCGGCACGCATGCGGCTCGCCGGAGCCCACAAGTCCAGCACCCACGCTCGATCAGTTCAGTTGCGTCCCGGAGTGCTCCGAGTCACGGGCAAGATTTTCCCCCCGATTGGGGCGGCGAAACGAACGCCCAAAACGCTCGACAGCAAGTATCCCAGGGCCTCCCCTCGCTTGTGATATCTCCTTGTCACTGCTAACCTTCCGCCGATCATAGGGGTCCTCTTCCTTCCTCCAGTCAGGAAGGGACTGGGCCTCTTTACCTCCGCCTGAGGGCGGCTAGCACCCACGTGGAGCAGAGTGAGCCTGCGCGGCAGCGTTAGGGCGTTCAGCCTCGAGCAGACCCTGGAGTTCCTCAACTCCAGCGGGCACGCAGGCACTCTGAGCGTCCAGCACAAGGAAGCCGGCAAGGACCTCTACCTCTTTCGCTCAGGGCTCTACCTCGAGCGCTCACACTGGAGCTTCCGAATCGGTGACGCCCTCGTGCGCTCCGGCGCGATCAGCCCAGCCCAGCTCGAGGAGGGCCTCAAGAAGCACAAGGAGAGCGACCTCAGGATCGGGGACGCGCTGCGAGAGCTTGGCTTCATTGACGACGACGCGATCCTCACCGCTCGACGGACGCAAGTCGAAGAGGAGATCTACGAGCTCTTCGGCTGGGAGGGCGCGTTCTTCGAGTTCCACAACGGAGAGCTCCCAGACGACTTCGAGGAGCGCTCTGAGGACAAGGAGGAGTTCAGGTTCGATATTCCCTCCGTGCTCCTGGAGGTCGTCCGCCGACAAGACGAGTGGTCCAACATTCAGGACAGCCTCCCCTCGGAGCGGCGGCTCTATGTGCTCTCGAGCGAGGACGGCGCTCTCAAGCGCGCGGGGAAAGAACTCAAGGGCATAAACGCCCGAGTTGAGGACGCGGGCCAGGTGTTCGACGGGACGCATCCCCTCGTGGAGCTCCCGCACTACCTTGGCTTGAGCCGATTCGAGGCTCGCTCGACGGTCTCGCGCCTCCTGTTGGCGGGTGACGTCCGGCCCCTGATTCGCCACGAACTCGAGTCGCGCTTCCGAATGGCGATTCGCCAGGACATGGATTACGCCCAGCGGCTCTACGAGTGCGCGCTGGAGACGCCCGAGTTCGACACTCGTGGACGATTCCTGGATCGCGTGTTCTTCGGGAGCGAGCACTTCCAGGAGGCGGCCAAGGAGGAGAAGGTCCAGTTCTCGGCCCGCCTCTCGGGTCGCCGCGCGTTCCAGCTCCTGCTCGGTCTGTTTCGTCAGGGCGTCGCCTGTGAGCTCACGGTCCGCGAAGAGGGTCAGGGGATTCGGCTGGCCTTCAACAAGAGCGCTCTGATCTGGCGGGTCGACGAGGGGCGGGCTCCGCCCAGCATCGTCAAATACCTCTTGGCGCGGAGCCCCGTCTCGGTGGCGGACCTCGTCAAGGTCCGTGAGCTGCAAGCCCAGACTGGGAGCAGCCTCCAGCAGATCTTGGTCGGCGGCGGCTACGTGACCATGGAGAACTGGTTCCGGGCTCAGAAGGACACCGTCCTCAACGAGCTGTTCACGGTATTCTTCCTCAAGCGGCCCTTCGTCGAGGTCTCGACGACCGAGGAGACGGGGACCCCAAATCCGCGCCTTGATATCGAGGTTCCGCTCCTCCCCTGGCTCCATGCCGAGCTGATGCGAGAGATCCGCGAGTGGGAGGCGATCTTGGCCCAGCTCCCCTCGGTCGGGAGCTACCTCGTCCTGACGCCCAAGGGCGAGCGCTCGCTCAAGGGCCAGGACGACCCGGTCAAGATGTTCGACGGCCAGCGCTCGATGACGGAGGTCCTGGCTGCCCAGCACGTTCCCCCGATCGACTTCTTGCGCGAAGTCCACGAGAAAGTCCAGAGCGGACGGATCGCGCAGCTGGACGCGGCCGGCTATCGGGAACGGCTGGAGGCAGCCCTTAGCTTGGGCAAGCGGGGGGACGCCCTCAAGTTCTGTCGGGCTGCGGTCGCGGCCCACGACGACCCGGACTTCAAGCAGAGGTTGGCTGAGCTCAAGGTGAGCGAGTCCGAGGCCAGCAGCGAGGCGACGCGCTCGACCCTCCGCGGCGACCTCGCGAGCTACTCCCTGGCTGAGGTTCTCCAGACTTTCCACCTCCGCAAGAGCTCAGGAACGCTCCGCGTCGAGACCAACCACGGAGCTCAGCCGCTCAGCCGCCAGATCTACATCGACCAGGGAGACGTCTACCTCCTCGCAGGGGAGCTGGGGGACGGGATCGCGACGGGCGACCTCGAGGAGGGCCTGGTCGCCGCAGGCCTCGTGACCGAAGACCAACTCGCCGACGCTGCTGCCCAGCAGATGAAGGACGAGGTCTACGAGATGTTCATTTGGGAGGAGGCGGAGTTCGAGTGGGTCGTCGACGAGCTGCCCCCCGAGTTCTACACCTCCAAGGCCAACCGCAAGATCCGACTCAACACGGTCATGTTCCTGTTGGGAGCGGTCCAGCGAATTCAGGAGTGGGAGGAGGTTCGCAAGACCCTCCCCAGCGACGACCTCGTGCTCGCGTTCGAGTCGAGCGCGATCAAGATGCGGATCGTGCTCGAGAAGGGCAACGAGGATCTGCTCCTGCTCGCGGACGGGCGGCACGCGATCAGCGACTTGATCCGGATGTCGCGCACGCGGCGTTTCAACGCGCTCAGGATCCTGGCTGAACTCGTCGACGAGGGGTTGCTCAAGATCGTCGACCTCGTGCAGATCGAGGAAGACGACGAAGAGTCGCTGTTCATGAGCGACGTGCCGACTTCGGGCGTGATCGAGGAGGGCTTTGTCGGCCAGATCCAGTTCGTTGGCACGCTTCAGGACATGGTCAGCGCGAGCTTGGTGGGCGTGTTGCGCGTCACCGACGGTCGGCGGAGCAAGGAGCTCGCGCTGATCGAGGGCCAGGTCTATCGGACGGTCCCCTTCTCCACGAGTCAGCGGCTGAAGCGCGTCGATGTCGTGGGGCCTGTGACCAAGGAGCTCAGCCCCGAAGCCAAACGACTCGCTGAGCTTGAGGGGACCGACCTCGGGGAGCTGCCCGAAGGCCTGCGCGGGGCGATCGAGATGGAGATGAAAATGCTCCGGATGGCCGTCGACATGGAAGGCGACAAGGAGGCTTCCACGTCCACGTCCACGTCCACGGGCGACGAGGACGAGGATCTCTCTGGCCTGAGCGAGTTCGAGCTCGCGCTTCGCACGGCGCAGAAGGAGCAAGAGGAGGAGCAACAGCGCGAGGAGAAGCTCCGGGCGGGAGCGGTCGACGCTGCGCGAGAGACGGCGCGGGACTTCGCAGAGTGCTTCTCATGGCGAGGGACTCGCTTCGAGCTGCTCAAGGGCACCCTCCCCCCTCGCCTCGAGGACAAGGAGGAGCGCCGCGAGCTCCACCTGGACGGGGAGACCCTGTTCGACTCCGTGGCGCTGGCGGGTGAGCGCTGGGTCAAGGTCGGTGAGCTGGTCCCTAAGGACCTCGTCGTCGCCTACTCGAGCGACGAGATCCCCGATCGGGCTCGCGAATTGGTCGACGAGTTGGCCGAGGGGCACGCGGGGATGGTCGATCTCGTGGCTGCCAAAGAGCACACCGCTGAGGACGTGGCCCGGCTCTCGGGCGAGCGCTTCTTGGCCATGAGCTGGCTGGCCGGGTTGTTCGAGGAGGGCCTCGCGGTCGGGCAGGAGCCTGAGCCAGCGGAGGGCGACGACGAAGAGGACTGGGACTTCAGCCTCTAGATCGGAGGCTACGATTCTGAGAGGTCGCCCGCAGGGGTGGCCTCACGATTCCCCTCCGCCAAGAAGGCGACCTCGGTCAGAATCGTGCTCCGCTCTACTAACAGTGTCCTTAGTAAACCGGGCTCTTCCGCAGA
>JAESQQ010000313.1 GCA_016765095.1 Planctomycetota bacterium
GCCTGCGGCCCCCTCCAGACCCCCGAGCCCGGCGCCAGCGGTGCCCTCGACGAGACCCCCCGTGGCAGCGGAGCCCCGGCCGCCGCGCGCGTGTCCTACGACGTCCCCCGCGACGGAGTCCCCTGGGGCAGCAAGATCAGCGCCTACCTCCTTACGAAGTCGATCGGGGCTGGCGCGCTGATGGTTGGCGGACTGGGCCTGCTCCTGTTCAAGAACTCGCCGTCTGAAAAAGTCGGCTTCCTCCCCCCGCTCCTGGCCTTCCTGTTCCTGAACCTGACCAGCCTGTTCCTGGTCGCCGACCTCCGCCGCCCCGACCGATTCATGCTCTTGATCCTCAAGGGTCGCCTCGAGAGCTGGCTCGTGAAGGGCGCCTACGTCCTGCTCTGCTCCGTGATCCTGGCCTCGATCTGGGGGATCGCCTCGCTGTCCGGATATCACTGGGGCGCCGTCGTGTGGCACGGGCTCGGGCTGTTGGCGGTCGGCGTCGGTGGCGCGGCAGCGGGATACACCGCGTTCCTGTTCGCCCAAGCCCGCGGCCGCCTGTTCTGGCAGAGCCCCCTCCTGTTCCCCCACCTCCTCGTCCAAGCGATCGCGGCCGGCGCCGCGGGGCTGGCCTTGGCCTGCGTCCTGGAGCAATTGATCACCCCCGGATCGACGGTCGTCTTCGAAGGACGAATGGTCCGACTGGGCGGTGTTCTGGCGCTCGGTCTCGTGCTCAACGGGGTCATGATCATGGGCGAGCTGAGCTCGCACTCGAGCGAGGACGCGCGGATCGCGTCGCGCTGGATCTCCGAGGGCCCGGGGGGCAACGTCCTGTTCTGGGGCGTGTTCGTGCTCGGCCACATTGCCCCGCTCGTCGCGCTCGCGCTTGGCCTCTGGCTCCCCGCGAACGAGGGCGCTTCGCCCGTGCTCGCGATCGGCGTCGCCGGCGGCGCGAGCCTCGTCGGCCTCTTCCTCTGGGACGACCTCTACGTGCGCGCCGGCCAAGTCCCGGCCCTGAGTTAGGTCGAGGAGACCTCTATGACCCTCGACAGCCACCCCCCCTACGACCAGTGGGACTCCTGGACCGAGCTCGATCCCCAGGCCTGGCCCAAGAAAGTCGAGCGCGAGCACATGATCGTGCCGACGCTCTGCTTCAACTGCGAAGCGGGCTGTGGGCTCTTGGCCTACGTCGACAAAGAGACGCTGACGATCAAGAAGATCGAGGGCAATCCGCTCCACCCCGGCAGTCGAGGCAAGACCTGCGCCAAGGGCCCCGCGACGCTCAACCAGATCACCGACCCCGAGCGAATCCTGCACCCCCTCAAGCGAACCGGCCCGCGCGGCGGAGGCCAATGGGAGCAGGTCAGCTGGGAGAGTGTCCTCGAGGACATTGGCGGGCGGATCCGAGCCTCCATGAAGGCCGAGCGCCACGACAACCTGATGTACCACGTCGGCCGTCCGGGCGAAGACGGGTTCATGAACCGGCTCCTCCAGGCCTGGGGCGTCGACGGCCACAACAGCCACACCAACGTGTGCTCCGCCGCGACCCGCCTTGGGTTCATGAGCATGTGGGGAGCCGACCGCTCCTCGCCCGACTACGCCAACGCCGAGTTCGTGCTCCTCGTCTCGGCCAAGCTCGAGAGCGGCCACTACTTCAACCCCCACGCCCAGCGCTTGACCGAAGCTCGCGAACAGGGGACCGAGATCGCGGTCCTCGACATTCGCCTCAGCAACACCGCCTCAATCGCCGACCACTGGCTCCCCACGCACCCCGGCAGCGAGGCCGAAGTCCTGCTCTCGATCGCGGGGTTCTTGCTCCGCGAGGGCCTCGTCAACGAGCCCTTCGTCGAGCGCTGGACCAACTGGCGCGTGACGCTCCCCCACCTCCGCCAGCGAATCAGCGACGAGGGCCTCGCCGAGACGCTCCCGACGGGAGAAGGCCTCGCCGGGACCCTTCCACCGGGAGAAGGCGAGGAGTTCGCGGACTTCCTGGCCCTCATGACCCACTACTACAGCGAGCGCTATCCCTTTAGCCGGGCTGAAGAGGCGTCCGGCGTCCCGGTCGCGCTGATCGAGAAGATCGCCCGCAAAGTCGGCAAGGCCGGCGAGAAGCTCGCGACCCACATTTGGCGCAACGCGGCCTCGGGCAACCTCGGCGGCTGGCAGATCGCTCGCGCGCTCCTGTTCCTCAACGTGTTGACCGGCAGCGTCGGCTGTGAGGGGGGAACGTCCCCTCACGACTGGCACAAAATGAAGCCGCCGACGCCCCCGGGCGCGCCGCCGCATTCACGCTGGAACGAGCTCCTCTGGCCGCCGGAGTATCCGCTCAGCCACTACGAAATGAGCTTCCTCCTCCCGCACCTCCTCCTCGACGGGCGCGGCGAACTCGACGTCTACTTCACACGGGTGTTCAACCCGGTCTGGACCTACCCCGACGGCGCCAACTGGATCGAAGCGCTCAGCGACGAGAGCAAGATCAAGCTCCACGTCGCCCTGACGCCGACCTGGAACGAGACCGCCCAGTTCGCCGACTACGTGCTCCCCATGGGCCACAGCCCCGAGCGCCACGACCACCAGAGCCAAGAGACCCACATGGGTCGCTGGATCGGGCTCCGTCAGCCCGTGCTCCGCGAGGCGCGTCGCCGCCTGGGGATCCCCTGCGCCGACACACGCGAGGCGAACCCGGGCGAGGTCTGGGAAGAGGCCGAGTTCTTCCTCCGCCTCTCGTGGGTGATCGACCCCGACGGCGAGCTCGGAATCCGCCAGCACTTCGAGGCCCCCGATCGCCCCGGCGAGCCTATGACGGTCGACGACTTCTACCGCGAGACTTTCCGCGCCGTGCCCGGCCTCGAGGAGGCCGCCGAGAAGGAGGGCCTCGACCCCCTCGAATACATGCGCCGCCGCGGCGCGTTCGAAGTCGAGCGCGACGGAGAGCGCCTCAACCTCCACGAGCAGGAAGTCGGGCCCGAGGAGCCGGGCGTCGAGATCGCCGGCGTCCGTCGCGCTGGCTTCAACACACCCTCGCGCCGGCTCGAGATCTGGAGCGAAATGCTGACCGACTGGGGCTGGGCCGAGCACGCCCTCCCGGACGCGATCGAGAGCCACATTGCTCCCGCCCAGCGCGGTCCCGACGAGATCGTGCTCGTGCCGACTTTCCGACTTCCGGTCCTGATCCACTCGCGCTCGGGCAACGCCAAGTGGCTCCTCGAGATCGCCCACAGCAACCCGCTCTGGCTGAGCCCGACCGACGCCGAGCGCTTCGGCCTCGCCATGGGCGCCCTGGCCCGCGTCTCAACCCAGATCGGGAGCTTCGTGCTCCGAGTCTGGGTCACCGAGGGGATTCGGCCCGGCGTCGTGGCCTGCAGTCACCACCTCGGCCGCTGGCGCAAGGAGAGCGAGGCGCCGACCAACCGCTGGAGCGCGGCCCCGGTCAGCTTCCAAGAGCGCGGCAGCGAGCTCCTCGTCCGACGTGTCACCGACGGACTCGAACCCTTCGAGAGCGACGACCCAGACAGCCAACGCCTCTGGTGGCAAGAAGTCGGCGTCCACCAAAACATGACCTTCCCGGTCCAGCCCGACCCCATGTCCGGCATGCACTGCTGGCACCAAGTCGTGCGCGTCCAGCCAGCCGGCCCCGACGACCAAGAGGGCGACGTGCGCGTCGACCGTGAGCGCGGCCGCGAGATCTACCGCGAATGGCTCAAGAAGACTCGCCCCGGTCCCGGCCCGGGGGGCCTCCGTCGCCCGCTCTGGCTCAAGCGCCCGATTCGTCCGACCGACGAGGCGTATCGGGTCCCCTCCGAAGACTAGTGACATCACGCTCTGGTAGGGGCGGGGTTTACCCCCGCCCGCCCCGAGGCCGCGCCGCTCAGCCTCTCTCAGGACCCTCCCCGGCTTCCAAACCGCTCTTTGGCAGGCGAGCGAGGGCTCAGTGAGCGCGGCCCTGACCCTCCGAACGGTCTCGCTCCCCGAACGCGGGCTGTCTTCGCTGAGCCTCTCGATCGCACGCGGCGCGCGGCTGGCCTTGCTCGGCGAGAGCGGCGGCGGCAAGTCGAGTCTGCTTCAGCTCGCGAACCGCCTCCTCGAGCCGAGCGAAGGCACGGTTGAAGTCTTGGGGCGAGCCGCCCGGGAGTGGCCGATCGCTGAGCTGCGCCGGAGTGCCGTGCTCGTGACCCAAACGCCGGCCCTCTTTGGAGGGAGCGTGGCGGACGAACTCGTGCTCCCGCTGGGCTGGTGGAGCCGAGCCCGCCCAGAGCCCGCCGTGTTGCGTGCAGCCTTGGAGGTCGCGGGCCTCCCGACGGTCGACCTCGAGCACCCGAGCGCAGAGCTCTCAGGCGGCGAGCGAACGCGGCTCTGCCTGGCCCGAGCCGTGCTCCTCGCCCCACCGCTCCTGCTCTTGGACGAACCGACCGGCGCGCTGGACGTGCGGACCGCGCGCGAGCTCCTGACGCGGTTGCGCGCCTGGGCGGCGGACGCCCAGATCACCCTGGTGTGCGTCACGCACCGCCCCGAAGACGTCGAAGCCCTCGGGGCCGACGTCGCCTACCTCTTGGGCGGGCGGCTCCACGGACCCTTCGCGAACGCCGCCGCCTGCGAGGACGAGGCGGTCGGCGCCTTCCTGGGCACGCTCGCGTCTCCGGGGGAGAGCGCGTGATCACCCTCGCGACTGCGCCCCTCGACCCCGGCTGGGCGGGCCTCGGGCTGGCCATGCTCCTAATGCTCGCCGTGCTCGTGGCGGCCGCTTGGGTCGGGGTCGGCATGTGGCGCGACGGGCTCGTCGCGACCGCCCGGACCTCGATTCAGCTGCTCGGGATCGGCTACGTCCTCAACTGGATCTTCAAGGTCGAGACTTTCTGGGCGATCGTGGCGGTCCTCCTGACCATGACCTTCGTGGCCGGCTGGACCGGGAGCCGGCGGGTCGAGCGTGCCCTGGCTGGGACCGGCCAGGCCCTCACGCTGGTGCTCCTGGTCGTGCTCTCGATCACGCTCCTCTACGTGACCCAGGCCGTGATCGGCGTCGACGGAGTCGATCCGCGTTACTTGATTCCGCTCGGCGGCATGATCCTGGGCAACGCCATGACGGCCGGGTCGCTCGCCGCGCAGCGATTCCACGAGTCGCTGCGGGAGGATCGCGATCGCCTGGAGGCCGCACTTGGTCTAGGGGCCTCGCCCAAAGACGCCTGTCGCGACGCGCTCTCAAAGGCCTTTCGCGCCGCCCTGACCCCGACCCTAAACGCCATGATGATCGTGGGGATCGTGAAGCTCCCAGGTGTCATGACGGGTCAAATGCTGGGCGGGTCTCCGCCGCTTGAGGCGGCCAAATACCAGATCGTGGTCATGTTCATGCTGGCGTTCAGCGACGGGTTGACCGCCCTCGGCGTGCTGCTCTTCCTGCGCCGCCAAGCCTTCGACGAAGCTTGGCGGCTCCGCGCGGTCTAGTCCATTCGGGCGGTGATCTTCTTGATCCCCGCGCCAGCGCCCTCGTAGGTCTTCTTGGGCTTGGCCGGTGGGGTGGCGCGAGCCGGGCGGGTCGGGCGAACCGCCACAGGCCCCAGCTTGCGCGAAGCTCGCTTGTAGTCCGACGCGTAGCGCGCTAGCGCGTCGGCGCGAGCAGGGTCCAGTGTGACCCAGACCGAGCCTTCGCCGTCCTTGCGGCGCTGAATGTGGGCCGCGAAGGTGTCCATAGTGGCCCAGACTTGGTCACCGTAGGCTTGGACGTGGGAGGTGCCTTTCGCGGCCTGCTTCCGCGCGGCAGCTAGGCCCCCGTCGATCTGCGAGTCCAAGTCCTCGTTCTTGATTCGCGTCTCGAGGAAGTAGTCCCCGTTGGAAAGGTAGGTGGCCGCAACCGTCGGAGCGCCAGGGGCGTGGGGAAGCACGTCCCAGGCAGCCTTTCGAATGGCTGCAGCCTTGACCGGGTCCTCCAAGGCCTCGCCGCGAGTCGTGACGACCTGCCTCCCACGGACCTCGATCGCGACCGGCTGACGGTTCGTATCAGCGACATAGAGCGCATAGTTCTGAGCGTCCTCGGCGTTGGGAAACCGAAGTCGCTCGACGCTGACGTCCCCGACCTTCGCGCTCACTCCGTAGCGGTAGCGGGTCTCCTCGGCGGGCCGCTTTGGCGTGCCGATTCCCATTGACCGGAACCCCGCTTCGCCCTTCAGCTCACTCGGGACGTAGGACACCTTGAGTCGACTGGCGGAGCGGAGCGCCTCGGCCCCGGCGCCGGGTCCACGCAACGCCTCTGCAAGCGAGGTCACGTAGCGTGTCTCCGCAGCGCTGAGCGGGATCGGAGCAGCCGGCTCGGTGGTCCTGGCGACCAGCACCGGCACCGGTGGCGCCAGTCTGAGCGGCCGCTCGAGCGGCGCCAGTCGTGGCAACTCGAACGGGGTGGAGGCGGTGTCGCCGGTTCGATTCAAGGCCAACTCGGCGAGGCCCTGCGCTTGGAGGAGGGAAGGCACCAAGAAGAGCATGCTCACGGTCAAGAGAGCGCCAGGGGTCATGCGGGGTCGTTCTGGGGTCAAGGTGTTCATTGCTGTTCCTCTTTTCTTCCACCGGGCCCCTGCGCAATCTAGAGCCCCGGACTGGCTCAAAGGACTTACGCTAGCCTTGGGGTCGCTATCGTTTCATTCACGAGCAAAGGCGCAATGAAATGAAGCCGCCGTTAACACCTCGGCTCGTGGCGATTTCGACGATGGGCGGACGCTTTAGGAGGCTGTGACGGGAGGCGGTCAGTTCAACTCCCGAAACGAACGGGCACTCCGTGCCCAGGCCTCTGTAACGCCCACGTCACCGCGTCCGAGGGGTCTCCGCGGATAGAGACTTGAGCGCTCGGCCCAGGCCTTGCGCATGGACTGGCCTGCGAAAGGCGTCCCCGTGCGATTCACCTCTGCGATCCTCCTCCTCGTCCCCTGCTTGGTCGGCTGCGGCTCAGGGTCCTCAAGCGGCTCGAGCAGCACCACCACCACAGCCGCGGTCAACACCAACGCAACCGGCGGGAGCAACCGGGCGCCGGTCGTGTCCTCGAGCGCGCCGGGCACAGCGACCGAGGGCGTGGCCTATCTCTACATGCCCCTCGCCAGCGACCCCGACGGAGACCCCCTCGCGTTTCGGCTCGGACAGGGGCCAGCAGGTCTGAGCGTCGACCCCCTCAGCGGGGCGGTCCGCTGGACGCCAAGCGTCGGGCAGGCGGGAGCCCATGACGTGGCCCTCGAGCTCGACGACGGGCAGATCGTGGTCACTCACGCTTGGACGATCCAAGTCGCCGCCGCAGCGACGGCGCTCCCCCAGAGCTTGGTCGACCTCGGCGCGCCGACGGGAGGGCTCCCGGTGATCTCGGATCTTGTGTCCTTCGGAGACAAGATCTGGATGCTCGAGTCCCTCGACCCCCTCGGTCAGTTCGGAGCCAAGGTGTTCACCTTCGACCCGATCAGCGGTGACTTCACCCAAGTCCTCTCGGACCCGACCTCGCAGGGATACCTCCGCGGGAAGGTGATCGGAGGGAAGCTGTTCGTGCCCGACAGCGACCCCAACGGCCTGGCGCCGGGGATCGTGCACGTCTGGGATTCGCCGACGGCCTCTCCCCGAGCGACCGTGGTCGACCAGGCCGTCCACAGCTTCGACGTCGTCGAACTCCAAGGCCAGATCTACGTCTCGGGCGGCCTCGACAACCAGGCCTCGGCTCTGAGTCGCTACGACGCCGCCAGCGGGCGCTGGATCGTGACCAGCCAAGGCAACTTCTCGCGCCTCAAGTATCTCGCGGCCCTCGACGGGTCGATCCTGGGCACCAAGCGCAACATTGGCTCTGCGGCTGACCTAGTCCAAATCAACGGCGCGACTCAGCAAGGCCTAGACCTCTTCCCAGGCGAGGCGATCGTGCTCTGCCTGGAGCCAATCCAAGGCCGGGTCTACGTCAGCGCGGCCGGCGCGAGTGTGGCCCACGTCCGAATCGAACCGGGCGGGGCGATCACCCCCCTGACGGGTCTGGGAGGTGTGGTGGCCTTCGACTACGTCCGCCACGACGACGGGCGCGTCTACGCGATCGTGAGCGACCTCTCGACGCGCTCAGCGATCTACGTCAGCGACGACGGCCTCGACTTCCGGGAGCTGATCAGCGTCAACGACCTCCGCTTCGGCCGCGTCGGAAACAACGCCGACGGGCGGCCCTCCCTGGTCAGCTTCCAGGGCCAGCTCTACGCCGGCTCGTCGACCAACGGTCGCCTCTACCGGCTCGACTGAGAGGGACGTCCCCCGGCTCAGCGGCCGTCCCGCTCCCCGTCGGTGGCGTTCAATCGACCGAGGGCCTGACCTCGAGCCGAAGCAGGGCGTAGTGCGTTCGCTGGCCCGGGAGAGTCTGGAGACGGAGGGTGTGCTCTCCAGCCTCGAGACGATCTAGCGAGAGGACCTCTGTGACCCCCGGGCGCTTGGGGGCCTGACGCGGTCCGCCCAGCGGGACGTCGTCTAGGTGGATCTCCACGCTCGCGTAGCCTGGCTGGACGTTGGGAATGCTCCAGTGAAGCAAAGCCAGTTCGTAGGTTCCTCGCGCCCGCAGTCGGAACTTGGCCTCCAAGCACCCGCTCTGCTGAAGCAGGACCCCCGTGACCTGCCGGTCTCGACGCTGGAATGTCCTCGCTTGACGAACGACCCAGTCACCCGACGCGACGGCGGGCTGCGCTCGAAACTCCAAGCTCAGTGAGCCGGCCTCGGGCGGTCCGGTCTGGAGCGCGAAGGGGCTTAGGCCAGGGAGCGTGGAGGAGAGCTCGAGTCCTAGGGGTCGCAGCCAGCGGCGAGCCGCCCCGAGCCCCGCCAGCTCGATCCAGGTCTTGCTCCGCGCCTTGAAATGCGCTCGCAAGCGCTCGCGCTGAGGACCGGCCAGCGACTCCTCGAGCGGTCCCTGGCTCCCAAGCCACCAGGCCGCGAGCGCGCTCAACCATCTCGCCTCCTGTTGGGCGAGACCCTCGGTCTCGCTCGCGCAGGCTTCGAAGGCTCCCCCCACGAGGGAAGCCTCTGCACGAGCTAGGTCCACGGCCCCCTCGGGCTCGGGAAGGTCGGTCCAGGGCCCATACGAAGTCGGCCTCTCGCCCGTGCGCCAGAGCGGAAGGGCGTCGCCACCCGAGAGCTGGAAGGGGCGCTTGCTCCTGACCGCGACCGGTGCGTAAGCAGCACCTTGAGGCGTGTGAAGCGCGATCTGGCCCCGCTGAAGGCGCGTGTCGAACCAGGCGCTGAGGATCTCGGGACGCCCGTCCTGGTCCATGTCGCAGGTCGCGATCGGCCCAAGGGGCTGGCCCCACGGCGCCCGTCTGGCCCAACGGACTTTGCTCAAGTCGGCTGCGACGCAATACAGATAGCCGTTGGAGGCCCCGAGGAGGAACGCCTCGCTCCCCAAGACTGCCGGGGTCGCCGTCAGGGTACCCAGTAGATCGAGCTCGGCCTTGACCTCCAGAGCGTTGGCATGGACTCGGAGGAGACGCAGCTGGCCCTCGACGCAGGTCACGAGGACCGTCGCCCCTCCTCGGGCGTCAGGCCCCACGAGGAGCGGTGGCCCGAGGGCCGGGCTCGGAAGCGCCAGACCAGCGACGAGACGCCCGTCCCTCGTCAGCAAGCCGACTTCGCTCCCTAGGGTGCAGGCCAGTGCGCGCTCCGCGCTCCCGTCTTCGTCGAGGTCGAGCGGCAGGGCCGGACTCTCTGGCACCCCCCAGAACTTGGAGCTCCAGCGCAGCGCGCTAGAGCCGAGCTCGTATGCGCGGAGCCGGCCGTCCGCGCAGCCGACGAGGAGCTGGTCCCCGAGCAGAGTCAGGCCAGCGGCGCCAGCGAGGGGGAACAGGAGACGCGGGGTCCCCTCTCCAGGCGTGCAAGCCACGACTCCCTTGTCGCTGCTGAAGAGGAGACGTCGCCGAGTGCCGTCCCACACGGGGGCGTGAGAGCTCTTGACTCCGAGCGGGAGGAGATCGCCCGAGCCTCCGCGAAGGAGCTGCGACTCCCCCGGCCCCGTAAAGACGATCCACGGGCCCACCCGGTGAACGGCGAGGAACCCGCCCTGCGAGAGCGTGCTGCGGAGACTGCCGGGGGGTCGGGGAGGCTCCGCGAGGGGTGACTGTGTCGGCTCAGGGAGCCTGAGCGGAGCGAGGGGGTCGGAGTCTGGGTCTGGGTCCAGGCTGCTCACTTTCCCGGCCGTGGTCGGTGCGACGGACTCGGACGGAGGGTCGGAGCCCGCCACCCGTAGTTCGTCACCGCTCAGGAGACGGGCCCCGACCGCGCCTAGGAGGCCGAGAAGAGCCAGCGCAGCCAGCACCAGCAGGCGAACGCGTCTCGGGGCAGGCGGACCCTCGCTAGAGGCAGCTCGCAAGGCGCTCAGCTCTCGTCCCAACTCGGCTGCGCTGGCGTGGCGGTCCTCAGGCTCTCTCGCCATCGCTTTGAGGATCGCCTCCCTCAGCCCCGGCGGCGTGCCTGAGACGTCCAGACAGGGGTCGGCCGGCGTGTCCGCGAGGACCCCGGCCATGATCTCGTAGCTGCTGTCACCCGGGAAAGGCCGCCGACCGCTGACCAGCTCGTAGAGCATGACCCCGAGCGCATAGATATCCGTTCGCGCGTCGGCCTGCGCGGATTCCCCCATGATCTGCTCGGGAGACATGTAGTGGACGGTCCCGAGACTCTGGCCGCTGAGCGTCAGCCGCTCCTTGTCGGTGTGGCGAGCGAGCCCGAAGTCGAGGACCTTGACTTGGCCTGCGGGAGTCACGAGCACGTTGTCGGGCTTGAGGTCGCGGTGGATCAAGCCCACCCGGTGGGCAGCGTCGACGCCTACCGCGAGCTGGATCACCAACCCGAGACGTCCCGCGAGGTCTAGGTTTCTGGCGTAGACGTCGATCGGGACCGAGTCCCTGAGATACTCCATGAGTAGGTAGCCGAGGCCTTGCTCGACGCCGCTCCCTTCGATCGCGACGACGTTTGGGTGACGCAGCTCTTGACCAACCAGGGCTTCGCGCTGGAAGCGCTCCCAGCGGACCTCGTCCTCCTGGGAGGCGAGCAGGATTTTGAGCGCGAACGCGCGCCCGTCCGGGCTCTGCGCTACGAACACAGCGCCCTGCCCCCCTCGCGCCAGCTCCTGCACGATCTTTAGTCCCGCAAAGACTTCCCCGGGCCGCGGGAAGCGTCGGGTCGGAGGACTCAGGGCTTGGCTCGGCTCAGCGAAGGTCTCGCTCGCCGCCCTCAGAGCCGCGCCCGGCTCTGAGGGCGGCGCGCGCGGAGGCAGCCCAACGACCTCGCAGAGGGCGAGCGCGAACTCGAAAGCAGAGGCCGGCCGATCCGCCGGGGACTTGGCGAGGCAGCGGAGGCAGAGCGCTGTCAGGGGCCCCGAGAGGGCGGGATTGAGTTCCCGGGGATCGCGGGGTGGCTTTCGAGTGAGCATCCGCATCACGACCACGGCCAACCGGCCCTCAAACGGAGGGACCCCCGCCAACAGGTGATAGAGGGTCGCCCCCAGGCCATAGACGTCAGTCCGGGGGCTGACCTGGCCGAAGGTCTCGGGGTTGACCTGCTCGGGCGCCATGTATTCGGGCGTCCCCGTGACCGTGCCCGCCGCGGAGAGCATGCCCGACGTATCCAGGCTCGAGAGGTGGAGCTTGTTGGGATCTCGTCGCACGAGGCCGAAGTCGATCAGGACGGGGCGTTGAGTCGTACGCTCCACGATGACGTTGGCGGGCTTAATGTCCCTGTGCACCACGCCGAGCTGGTGGCACGAGTGGAGCGCCACGGCGACGGTCGCGAGAACCTGTGCCGCCCACTCGGCGGAAGGGAGCGCGCCGCCACGCAGCATTTGCGCGAGGTCCTGTCCGTCGACGAAGTCGGTGGCCATGAAGGGCGTGCCTTCAAACTCCCCAGACTCGAAGACCCGAACGACGTTGGGATGTGCGACCCGCTGGAGAACCGCCGCCTCTTGGCGAAAGCGCTTGACGTCTGCCTCCCCGCAATGCTGCAACAGCTTGAGCGCTACCGAGCGCCCCGTCTCGTGGCGGGCGTGAAAGACGACCCCTTGACCACCCCGCGCGATCTCTCGCTCGAGCACATAGCTCCCGAAGCGCTGTTCGGGGAGGAAGGCCCCTGACTCGCTCACTCCTGACGACTCGGCTTCAGCAAGCTATGTCCCTCGCTTCCGCCCCAACCTACACGACACGCTCGAAGGCTCGCCGGAGTCGAGCGGCCGGTCCTCGCCCCCGGAGAGTTCGGCTACCGCTGCTGGGTGGGTGCGAGGGCGAGACCGAGCGCCTTGAGGAGCCCTGGACGGGGGTCGTAGTCTCGCGCGTCCACGACGTCGAGGTCGGCCGGCAGAGGGTCGGGACGAGCGCCGCCAAGGGGAAGCGAGATCCAGTAAGGAATCACGCCCCACACTCCACCCCCGATCGTGACTTTGTAGCCGGCGTCGCCGTCTGGCTTGACCGTCAAGCTCGTGATCCGGTAGCGGAGGACCCCCTTCGCGACCCAGAGGCCGGTCACCTTCAGCCGGAGCGTGCGGGCTTCGGCGTCGATCCGAGCGACCTGAAGGGTCACGATCTTGCCGACCTTGAGCTTGAGTCCTCGCTCGAGGGGGATCGACTGCTTGCGGGCCAGCTTGACCTCGATCCTCCCCGCCACGGGCGAGCCGCGACGTCGAGAGCGCCTCCTGGCCCCTCGGCGAGTTGGCTTCATGACGTCTCTCCGCCGATAGACCGGCGTGACCCGGATCCCACGCAAGAGATCCTGGGGCAGCCATGGCGTCTCAGGGATACGCATCAGGCCAAGCACACGCTGGAGGTCGCCGCTCTCGAGTTGGTAGCGCCCGGCCATGGCGCGGGCCGCGAGGCCAGGGCTGCCTCCCGTGCTCCGGCTGTAGCGGAGGTGCTTGGGGCGCGCGAGGCGGACCTTCCCCAGCCCAGATCGAATCGTGAGGTCTTTTCGTCCTGATAAGACAGGCCGACTCCCGGTCAGGAACGGGGCCTTGTCATTCCCCCCGTCCCCATAGAGGCCGTTCAGCGCGTCGCCGACTCCAGGGAGCGAGAGGAAGAACCGGCTCGTGAGGGCCTCCTCGCGATATCCAGCGCTCACGATCGGCCCGACGGCTTCGCCCTGAATCCACCTGGAGAGAAAATACGGCAGCGCGACGAGGGGGTTGTTGATCCCGACGTGGGTCACGATGGTCTGTGCTCCGAGTCGCTCCCAAGCTGGGCGCTCGACCGAGGCGCCGTAGCAGGCCGTGCTGTAGACCAAACGCAGCTTGCGCGCCGATTTGGGAATCAAGCGCTCCATGACCTCGGGGCTGCGGTGGGTGGTATGGACGGAGACGATGACGTCCACGAAGTCGTTTTCGGCTGCGAGTCGGCGAATCGCAGCAGCCAGCCGCTCGTTGGCGCGCTCACGGCCCGTGACCGTGATCACCTTGCTGTAGACCCCAGCTTGCTCCAGGAAGGGGGCATAGGCCGCGACTCCGATCTTCTCGGTGACCTCGTTGTCTTCGACCATCAGGACCGCACCTGCACGCTGAGCGAGGCTCGGGGTCGCGAGGCCGACGAGCAACAGGGCTGCAGTGAAAAGAGATCGAAAAGTCATGACTCCCTCCCAAGGTGCGTCTCTCAACCGAGCGCTAATCGCGTTCCAGGTGGATCTCACACGGCAAAGGACTTAGAGCCGTGATCGACGATAGAATCTGGGAAAGCGTCCCGGTTGAGCCGTATCTGCCTAACTGATTACGGTTTCATGACCTGCTAACTCTTGGAGAATAGCGCCCTTGACCGCAGCGGAGACTGAGCCCTGGATTCAAGCCGAGGCCCCTGACGAGGGGGGAGAGCTGGCCCCCCTGGGGTCGCAACCCTCGGCGTCGAGGTCCCGACTCGCGCGGCTTTGGACGCACCCAGAGACCCGAGACCCAATCAAGGCATGAGGGAACGAATCGGCCCCTACGAGGTCCTCGAAGAGCTCGCTCGGGGCGGGCAAGGGGCGGTGCTGAAGGCCAGGCACACTGAGCTGGAGACGATCGTCGCGCTCAAGGTCCTCCTGGATCCAGACGCCGAGGGATTGGCACGGTTTCAGCAGGAGGGGAGAGTGCTCGCTCGCCTCCGCCATCCAAACCTGGTTCGGATCGACGCCCTGGGAGAGCTCCGACCCGGGGCGCCCTACATGGCTATGGAGTTCGTGCGCGGCCAGGACCTCGCTGACTGGGTCCGCCAAGCGGGGACCCCGAGCCTCGAGGCCCTGGAGTCGGTCCTCAACGACGTCGCGCGAACGCTTCACTACTGCCACGAGAATGGAATCGTCCATCGAGACGTCAAGCCGCAGAACGTCATGATCGAGTCCGGGAGCAAGCGAACACTCCTCGTCGACTTCGGGTTGATTCGACGCGATCGTCTCCGACTGGCTTGGTCAACTCAGGACGCACAGAGCCTCACTCAAGAGGGGACGACTCTCGGCACCCCCGCCTACATGCCGCCGGAGCAGGTCTCCGCCGAGTTCGGCCAAGTCGATCGTCGCTCCGACGTGTATGCCCTCGGGGCGCTGCTCTACTTCCTGCTGACCGGGGAGCAGCCATTCTCGGGCGCGAGCCTGATCAACGTGCTGATTCAGGTCCTCGAGGCTAGCCCCCCGGACCCTCGCCGGATCAACTCGGCGATCCCCCCGGCGCTCGCCGAGCTCTGCATGCAGTGCATGGCGAAGTCCATGGACGATCGTCCACTCTCGGCCGAGGTGTTCGCTGACGAGCTTCGGGCGAGCCTCGAAGGGCCCGTGAACCCGCGGCGCGTTCGCGCCCCCGGGCTGGCCCTCGCCCTGCTGGGAGGGGCGGTCATGCTCTCCCTGCTGGCAACCTTCCTCCTCCTCCGATCGGACCGCGACGACGCGCACAGACTCGCCGGCACTCCGAGCCCCGCGGCGATTCAGCCCTCGCTGTCCCCACCACGGCCTTCGCCGACTGAGACCGCGGAGGAGCTCTTTCAGCGAGGCGCGGCGTATCTGCGGGCGAATCGCAGCAAAGAGGCTCTCGGGTTGTTCCGGCGCGCTGCTGAGCTAGGGGACGTGCGAGCCATGCTCGACCTAGGCACCCTGCTGAGCAACGAACGCCGGGTAACGAAAGACCCCACCCTGGCGGCGAAGTGGTACCGCCGCGCGGCGGAGGCCGGGAACGCCGACGGCATGTACAAGCTGGCCGTGGTCCTCCAGAAGGGCCTCGGAGTGCCCCAGGACGAGGCCCAAGCAGCGGAGTGGTCTCGCCGCGCCGCAGATCAGGGCTGCGTGGAAGCAATGTACCAGCGAGGCATCTTGTTCGAGCAGGGCCTCAGAGTGCCCAAGGACGAGGCCCAAGCAGCGGATTGGTACCGCCGCGCCGGAGAGCAGGGCAACGTGAAAGCGCTGCTCAACCTCGGGGTGATGCTATTGAGAGGCCAAGGGATCCCCAGCGACGAGGCCCGGGCCAAAGAGCTGTTTCGACGTGCCGCAAAGCGGGGCAACGCGAGAGCCATGTGGAACTTGGGTCTCATATTCGACCGAGGATCAAGCGCGACTGCGAAGGACGCGAGCCGAGCGCTGGAGTGGTATCGCCGCGCCGCGGAGGCGGGGAGCACTGGCGCCATGTCTCACCTGGCTGATTTGCTCTCCGAGGGTCGGGGAGTGGAGAGGGACCTCAGCCAGGCCGCCGCGTGGCTTCGGCGTGGCGCGGAGGCGGGCGACCCGGGCGGGATGTTCAGGCTCGCTGTAGCGCTGCAGAGAGGGGCGGGCGTCGAGAAGGACGTGGCAGAGGCCATGCGGTGGTATCTCGCCGCCGCCGAGGGAGGCCACACCGTGGCCATGTCCAACCTAGGCGTGGCGCTCGTCCAGGGGATCCTCGTTCCCAAAGACCTGCCGCAGGCGCTGGTGTGGCTTCGCCGCGCCGCCGACGGGGGCAACACGCAAGCCATGTTCAACTTGGGCGCGCTGCTCGGGAGTGGCGACGGCGGGACGAAGGACGAAGCCGAGGCCGTGGAGTGGTTTCGCCGCGCCGCCGAGGCGGGTCACCAGCGCGGCGCATACAGCCTGGCTCTGATGCTGAGAGACGGTCGTGGCGTGGCCAGAGACCGCTCGCTAGCCGGATTGTTGTTTCGTCGCTGCGCGGAGGAAGGGAACAAGGATGCCATGTTCAACCTGGCCCTGCTCCTGGAGCGCGGCCAGGGGATACCTGAGGACATGCCGCAAGCGGTCGAGTGGTACCGCAAAGCCAGCCAAAGCACCGACCCGCGGACTCGCGAGGCCGCCCAAGCAGCCCTCGAGCGCCTAGGGAAGTAGGGACCTCGTCGGCGGAGCCAAGGAGCGGCGGAGCCAAGGAGCGGCGGAGCCAAGGAGACCAGCCTCGGGTGACTAGCGCTGCCCATCACAAGTTGCGGTACACCCCATTGCTTTCGTAGGGGAGGGGTTTACAGCTCCTGAGGTAGCGACGGTTAAGTGCGCGGGAGGCTCCAGAGAGACCGAGCGGCAAGGCCTGGGGGCTGGGCGGGGGTAAACCCCGCCCC
>JAESQQ010000314.1 GCA_016765095.1 Planctomycetota bacterium
GCTCAAGGATCGTTGGGGGAGACCCCCAAACCCCCAAGCAAGGTACCGGGCACGGGCTGCGAAGGCTAAGGGAGGGAAGCTCTTTGTCGATGGCTGGATGGGCTAGCGCGCGTTCTCGAACAGAGCCTAGGCAACCCGCGCCGAACGGGGCGCTCGGCGAAGGGGCTACACTGACTTCAATGGCCACGGTTGAGCCGACTCCCCAGATCCCTGGCTACACACTTCACGAGTTGCTCGGGGCGGGCACCTCCGGGCGGGTCTATCGCGCCCTGAGGAGCGCGAACGGCGACGTCGTCGCCGTCAAAGTCCTGCAGGGACCCTTGGACCCGCGCTTTGCGCGCGAAGTTGCGATCCTCGAGGCCCTCGACCACCCCCACCTGCTGAAGATTCTCGACCACGGCTCGACGGGTGAGCATGCGTTCTTGGTCACCGAGCTCGTGACGGGCACGACGCTGGGCGAGCTCCTGCCCCTCCGCGCGCTGGGACCCGTCGCGCTCGCCCAAACCGTGGCCAAGATCGCAGACGCGCTCGGGGTCGCGCACGACGCGAGCGTTCTGCACCGGGACGTCAAGCCGGCGAACGTGCTCCTCGACAGCGACCTAGAGCCGAGGCTGATCGACTTTGGGTTGGCGACTTTCGTCGAAGACGCCGGCATGCTGACTCGGAGCGGGACCTCGGTAGGCACGCCGATGTACATGGCGCCTGAGGTCCTCGTGGGGGGCTCCAAGTGCGGGACCGCGGCGTCGGACGTCTACGCCCTCGGCGTCATGCTCTTTGAGGGCCTGACCGCCAAACACCCCTTTCAGGGCCTCGATTGGCGGAGGACGGTCGAGCGGATCCTGTCCGGCCAGCCCCCGTCGACCGCCGGGATCCCGAGCTGGATTCAAGCGACTTGTCTCGCTGCCTTGAGCTCCGATCCGGCCCAGCGGCCCGAGGCCAAAGCGCTCGCGCGGCTCCTCCTGGCCGCCCTGCCCGCGTCAGAAGGCTCGGCGTCGCTGCCGACGCCGAGCCCACTCGAGCCACCTCCGCAAAGGAGAGGAGTTGGCTCGCGGCTCGGGCCCTATGTGCTGGAGGAGCTCTTGGGCGAAGGCGGAATGGGGGCGGTGTTCCTCGCTCGGCACGAGGTGACCAACGCGCAACACGCGTTGAAAGTCGTGAACTCCGGCCGACCGGAGCGGCGCGCGCGCTTCGAGGCTGAGGCCCTCGCTCTCGCGAAAGTAGACGCCCACCCGGGCGTCGTTGGGATCCACCTCCTCGAGCACCTCGACCACAATCAGAGCTTCTTCGCGCTCGAATACGTGCCAGGCACCGACCTCGCGCGGGAGCTGAAGCAGGGGCCCTTGGAGATCGAGCGCGCCGTGCGAATTGGGCGCCAGGTCGCAGACGCGCTCGCCCACGTGCACGCGCAGGGGATCGTGCACAGGGACGTGAAGCCGGCCAACATTCTCCTCCACGCCGACGACGACCGAGCCCTGCTGGCCGACTTTGGCCTCGCGCTCGACCCGGAGGAGGCGCGTCTGACTGCGAGCAACGCGATCTTGGGAACCCCCTGCTTCATGGCCCCCGAGCAGGCCAGGGGCGGCCGCGCTGGGGTCGGCCCCAAGGCAGATGTGTTTTCGCTGGGGGCGGTGCTCTACGCAATGCTTGTCGGCGAGGCGCCTTTTCAGCGGCCCCACTTCGTGGCGATCCTCGAGGCGCTTCTTGAGAGCGCACCCGCACCGCTCCGCCGAGCTCGGACTGACGTTCCACCCGCCCTTGAGGAGCTGATCCTCTGGGCCTTGGAGAAGGACCCTCAGGATCGACCCGACGCGCGCGAGCTCGTAGACGCGCTCGACTTCTTCCAACGAAGTGGGGGCTTCTCGCGAACCGGCAGTCCGCGCTCAGGTCTCGGCCGGCTGGCTAGGCGCGTCGGGGGTCCACGGCTGGCCCTCCTGACGGCGCTCGGCTTGATCGCGCTCTGCGCAGGAGGCTTGACCTTCGCGCTCAGCGCGCGCAGCGAAGCGCGAACCGCCTGGGAGGGTGAGGCCCGCGAGGAGATCGCCTCTGCCGAGCTCGCCTTGGCGCGGAAGGACAAGAGCGGCCTCGCGGCTTACTACGACTGGGAGAGCGCGGCCCCCGCGCCGAATCCAGACTGGCAGAATCTGACCGCCCTCGAAGCCTTGGAGCGAGAGGACGTGGGCTCGGACCTCGTCGCGAAGGTGGGCGAGTTGGCGGGCTCTCTGCGCGCGGCGCGACTCCGCGCTCAGACCGAGGCCGCGCTTGGACGGGGAAATCTCGATCAGGCGCAGGCGCTGCTCGGCGAGCTCTCACCCGCCGGTGCCGAGGTGTTTGGAGCGCTGATCCAGGCGCGGCGAGGCGAAGCCTTCGATCTCCAGGCTCTGCGAGCGCGGATCGAGCACTTGCCGGGTTGGGCAGCGGATCGCCTCCGGCTCTTGGTCGCTCGGCTCGAGCTCGATCGCGGTCAAGGAGAGGTGTCGCGTGCGCTCCTCTCGAACATTGCGCCTGAGCGCCGCGGCGCCGCGAACCAACTCCTGGCCGAGGTGTCCGTCCGCGACGCACTCAGCGCCGCTGAGGCCGGCGACCTTCGTGGGGTGGAGCAGGGGTTCGCTCAGGCCAGGGTGCTCGCCCCTGCACGGGCGGCGGCGGGATACACACGCGCCGCGGCCGGAGCGCTCCGGGCTTGGAGGTCAGGCGCGAAGGCAGCTTCGCTCGTTCCTCTTCTTGAGGTGCTCAACGGCCCCGGCGGCCGAGTCCCAGAGACGGCCCCGATCTACGTCGCTGCCGCCGTCGACACGTCGCACACCCAGCGGGCGGAAGTCGGCTTGCTCTCTGCGCAGAGCCTTGAGCGAGCGCTGCGGTTGAGTCCCGCCGTTGAGTTTCCCCAGGAGCTGCTGGCCTGGCTCTCGTTCCAGGCTGGCCTGTCCCTGGAGCGGGGAGACCTCTGGGGAGCAGTCCAGATCTACCGGGTCTGCACGCGCGGCGGAATGAGGTTCGTAGGCGTCGGCTTCACAGCGCTCGCCACGATTCACGAGCGTGGCCTGCTCGAGCGCCCCCTGCGCGCGGATCCAGAGGACTGGGCAAGCCGCGCCTGGCGAGGCTTCGCGGCCTACGGTGCTTATCGAGCGGGCGAAGGGAGCCTCGCGCACTCAGAGCGTCTCGAGCTCGCCCAGCGCGCTTACGACGACTTCGAACGCTGCCTGGAGCGAGTAGAAGTCCAGGGTCAGCTGCGCGCGGAGTTCGAGATCCTGCAGTTGAAGTGCGCGGCGGCGCTGGGGGCGAAGACTCTCCGGGAGGGGATCGAGGAGATCGAGGCTCGGACGGATTTCCCGGACCTCTGGCATGTCTACCGAATCGGCGCGGTCTTCTACTGCGAGCGAGACCCTCAGCTGGGACTGCGCTACGCGAGGCGATACCTGGAAGAAGTCCGGCGGCGATTGGAGGCCACGGCCAAGGGGCGGCTTCGGCCCCAGGAATGGGGTGTCGACGCTCAGCGCCTCGAGGGGGCCTTCATTGCGCTCCTCAGCAGTCTGATCGCATGCGGGCGGATCGACGAAGCGCGGGACCTGCTGGAGGAGAGCCTCGTGCGCTCCAGCTTGGAGCCCGAAGCCCTTGACGACTTCAAGCGAAAGCTCGGGACGCGCTGAGTCGCGGCCAGGTCCTCGCCCGGTTAGCGTCGGGCCGATGAACGACGCCGGCTTCCTCATTCGCCTCGCTGAGCAGAACTTCGCGGGTGGCGATCTCGAGGCGGCTATGACCTGCCTCGAGCAAGCGCTCGCTCACGAGCCCACTCCAGCCGAGTGCTCCACCCTGGGGGCGCTTGCCGAGAGGGCGATCGAGGCCGGGGGGGCTGGAGTCGAGAAGGCGCGCTGGGTCGCAGCGCGCGCCAAGGGGTTGGCGGTCGGCAGCTCACCGAAGCAGCAGAAGCCCGACGCCCCGGCTCAGGGATCGCAGACCCTAGACGCGCTCCAGACTTTGTTGAACAGCCAAGCGGATCGCCCGGCCCTCACGCTCCCAGCCGGCGAGGTGATCACTCGCCTCCTGAGCGTCGACCTCGACGTGGGAACGACGGCCAGTCTGGCCTTGAGCTTCGTGGCGCAGGCGACCTCTGCCGCGCGCGCGCATCTCGTCCTGGCAGGGCCTGCAGAGGTGTCCTACGGTCTGGGAGATGGTCCCGCGCGTCCTCCGGGGACGAGCCGGGGGATCTTGGAGGAGGTCCAGCGGACCCGGGCCACCCTCCGGCTCGACGACGCCCTCGCAGACCCACGCTTCGGCGGACGCGAGAGCGTCCGCGAGCTGAAGCTGGGGGCGGTGCTCTGCGTGCCGATCGTGGCCGAGGAGAATCTCGTCGGCGCGATCTACCTCGAGGCAGGCCCGGGAGGTCGCTTCAGCGCGGTGGACCAGGCCCTCGGCGAGATCCTGGCTGGGCTGGTCGCGCCCAGCTTGCAAGCGGGCCGTCGCTTTCAGGCGCAAGGCGAGGCCCTTGAGCGGGCGCAGCGCAGCGCTCGACGCGACCGACGGGAGGCGATCCGACGCGAGGGCGGACCGAGCATTATCGGTCGGAGCGCGGCGCTCGAGACGCTCCAGGCTTCGATCGATCGCTTCGCTCCGGGCAGGCACCCGATCTTGATCGAGGGCGAGAGCGGAGTCGGCAAGGAGCTCGTCGCCCGCGCGCTTCATGCGCGAAGCGATCGTGCTGAGGGTCCCTTCGAGGCCCAGAACATGAGCGCCCTGACGCCCTCTTTGGCCGAGGCGGAGCTCTTCGGGCACGAGAAGGGAGCCTTCACGGGGGCCGACCAGGCTCGCCCGGGGCTGTTCCGCTTGGCCCACGGGGGGACCCTGCTCCTCGACGAGATCGGCGAACTGGAGCCCGAGCTGCAGGCCAAGATCCTCCGCGTGCTCCAAGAGGGCGAAGTCCGCCCCCTTGGCGGGAACGTGGTCGTGGAAGTCGACGTTCGGATCCTGGCGGCCACCCACCGCGATCTGCTCGCTGAGGTCCGCGCCGGTCGTTTTCGCGAGGACCTCTACTACCGCCTGAGCGTGATCAAGCTGCGGGTGCCTCCGCTCCGTGAGCGCCGCGAGGACATTCCCCTGCTGCTTGAGCACTTCCTAACCGACCAGGCGGCCGAGCTGGAGCTGCCCCTCCCCGAGATCTCCCCCGAACTCTTGGCGCGCCTTGATGGCTACGCCTGGCCGGGCAACGTGCGCCAACTACAGAGCTATGCGATTCGGCTCTTGCTCGCGGGTCCGCTCGAAGCGTCTTTCGAGGACACCGGGGGGGGTGGGAGTGCCGAAGAGGAGCGACTCTCGGTCGAGGTCGCCCTCGAGGGCGACGAGCCCTACACGCTGCGGGACGCTCGCAAGGTGTTCGACAAGGGCTTCTTGGAGATCGTGCTCTCGCGAGGCGAGCCGCTCGGCGAGGTCGCCAAGGCGCTCGGGATCCACCGGAGCTATCTCTCCCAGCTGACGAAGAAATACGGGATCTCCAAGCGACCTGGGCCGGAAGGACCTCGCTAGGCGCAGGCCAGCAGCGTTGGGACGAGGAGGCACTTCACCTTGGCGTCACTCCGGCGCTGCTACATTCTGATCGCGAAGATGATGCCGACCACGATCGCGCCGACGACCAACTGGTAGACGATGATGGCCGGCGTGGTCGACGCGCCGGTCTTGGCGTTGAACGTTCTCTTGCAGTCGTTGCATTTGACGTGGCTGATGATCTTCTGGCCGATCGCGCCGCCCCACCACGTGAACCCCGGCATTTTGATGTCGGTTCCCTCACAGCCCGGGCACGGCACCCAGCCGTCGGGAAGCGGTGGCCCCTCAGGGCGATCCAGAGGAGTTGAGGGAGGCTCATAGGGGTTTGTCATGACTCAAAGCCTACCCCCGTCTGCGCCGGGGGCCAAGCCGGTTTCGTGGCTCGCGTCGCGTCGTGCTCCGCCTTTGCAGGTCAGAAGCCCCTCCCGCCGCAACACCGTGAGTCCCGATCACCAGGGGAGCTAGCCAGGGTCTGCTTTCGCGCCGATTCAGAGAGATCGCCTTTCCGTTCGACCACAGCTACGATGCAATGCGTGGAGTACGACGAATTGCTAGAACGAAGCCGCTCGCTCTCCTACGAGATGCCGACGCAGGCGAACCGCTTGAGCGAGCAGAGCGTTCGCCGCGATGAGGTCGAGCAACACGCGGCGTCCGTGCGGCCAGTTCTGCACGGCAGCGTCCTCTCACTGATCCGCGAGTTCCTGGCACTCAAGCGAGAGCTTGGAACGAGAGCGGAGCAAGCTGTCTACGCGAGTTTGGACGAGGTCGGGTTCGTCTCGCGCCTGTTGGCAAAGCGTCCGCTCGCCTTCCTGGACTCTTCCGACTCCTACCTGCTCCGCGACGGGACTCGCTCCCTCGGTGGGTTTGAACTGGTCGGGGGGCGCCACGAGCGGCACCCCCTGAGCTTGGAGGATCTCCTCAGCTACGACGAGATGGCGATCTCGGCACTCCTGGGCGTTTCGGTTCCAACCCACTTCATCAATTCCGGATCGCGACGGAACCGAGCCGTTCCAGGTGAGCCCGGGAGCTTCGAGCCTCGTGGGATTTACGTGGGCATGGTTGGCGCACGCTTTGAGAAGCCTGAGCAGATGGAGTGGCGACACGTCTTGGTCACCCGCGCCCAGAACACGGCAGAGAAGGGCTATGGACCGGATGGTGATCCGGCCCAGGTGGCGACACGGCTATGCCGGGCGTGGGCCAGCTACTACGGACGCGATTACCTCCCGACCTTTGAGGAGGCCGCGGCTGACGCCAGCGGTCGCTACGTATTGGCGGAGGGCGAGGCGCTCCTCGACACGGAGATCTACAAGCGGCGGATCCGTGCCTCAGTGGAGGTCTTCCTGCGCGAAGCCGATCACCGAGCGAGCCATGCAGATCAACGCGCTTATGTTCACGCGGTCGGCCTGGGACTTGGAGTCTGGCGAATTCATCCCAGGCAACTGGGTCTGATGCTGGAAGTCTATGCCGACGTGCTGCGCGAGGTTCCGTTACCAAGGGTCGCGGATTTGGACTTTAGTTGGTTTGGGGGCGTGAACTCCTGTGGGGGCCTCCGCGATGGCGAAGTCTTCCAGGCCGGAGGAAGTGAGATCACGATCCACTTCTCCGAGCGGGATCCTGCGGCCCCGCTGCAAGGCCCCGATCAGGGCAAGTTGCTCGTCGCCATGTATGCCTGGGACTCGAACGCTTTTCCCGGCAACGAGTATTGGATGGGCTCGCTGAGTGCTTCTGGCGATCCGGCAGCCGCTTGCTGTTCGAACATCCCCGAGCTTCAGAACCCAGACCTGAACCCCAACGTCTCGGGGCCTTCTGCCCTCGTCTTCGGCGACGCGGGCGCTGCCGTTCTCGTCGCTACGTAGGCCGGGCTTCTAGCCTGCGGCCCGGGCGTGTTGGCTTCGTCGCGCGTCGGCCGTGTCCGCGAGCTTCCGGGCGACGGTCGCCTGCTCGCGGAGCGCGCTCGCGAGTTCCTGGTGCAGAGCCTCGTCGAAGCTCTCTCCTCGCTCGATCCGGACTCGCACGGGCTCCAGGTCGTCTGGGGACAGCCCTGGGACCCCGAGTAGCGTTGGTCGCTGATCGGGAGGGCTGCTCTTGGCGCGCTCTGCTAGCCCTTCTAGGGCGTCGATCCGAAGCTGGAGTCGTCTGAGCCGCTCCGGTTGGTCCTCGGCGGGGAAGGGGTTGGCGGCGTGTGCCGAGCCCTCCTCTTGGGCCACGAACTCGAGGTGCACCCCGAGGACCTCGAGGGCCCGGAAGAGCGTCTCCGACGAGAGGTGCTTCTTGCCAGCCAAGACGCGGCTCAGGTTTCCCTGGTCGATCCCCGACGCCTTGCAGAAGGCATAGCGAGACTGAAAGCGACCCTCGATGAGGTCTGCGAGCATGTCTCGGTAGTCGGGGCGCGCCACCCGTCCCTCCGCAATGCCCAGCCGCAGCTCGAGGTCTTGTGCGATCCGGTAGAGAGGGCTACCCACGGGGATTCTTCTCCCCTTCCACAATCGCTCCTCCGCGGTCTTAACCCACTGCCGCGCGAAGGCGTCCCAGCTCGGACGCCGTAGATAGAGGCTGCGGATCTCGTCGAGGACCTCCAGCTCGGCCTGGGAGAGCGTGCCCAGGTCGTACAGCCGTCCAGTCAGCGCTCGGTAGTTCCTCACAGCTCAGCCCTCCTCTCCTTCGTCGGCCAGATCCCCCGCACCATCGTCTGCTTGGACGAACACGACTCGGCCACGAACGGAGAGGTAGATCGCCTCCTGGTCGAAGGTGTTGGCGACTCGGGCGAGGAACCGCTTGAGCTCGTCGACCCGGCTCTCCTCGACGGCGACGATGTACCGCCTGCTCTCGTCCTCGACGCGTCCTCCGCTGTGGCTCTTGTATTCGCCGGGCGTAGGTCGGATCGCCACGTAGAGCCCCTCAGGGCCTGAGCGTCCGCCGAAGCGCCGGAAGAGCGAGTCCTGAAGGAACCGCCAGGCCGAGGGCTGGTGTGGGCGGCGGTTGCCGTCGCGAACCAGCGGGACCAAGAAGTGGCACTCGACCAGCTCGCTGTCTTCCATTGCATGACCTCCACCCTAACGGGTGCTTGTCGATAAGACAAGTATCGTAATCGGCGCCGATGTGGCTAACACAACACGAACGCAATGCTATTGGACAGGGCCGACAGGCCGGCACGTGGTTGGTGGCAGCGGTGCCGACTTCGGGCGGTACATCCTGAGGACCTGCTGATCAGACGCGGCCCGGTCTCTACCTTGGCGCCGTGATCTGCTCGATCTTGCTCAGCAGGTCCTCAAGGTACCCGCGGAAGTCGGGCGAGGTGGTGCTCCGCTTCAGATCGCGGAGAACATACGGCTTGATCGCCTTCATAGCGGCGGTGTCCTGCAGCTTGTCGGCCAGGGCAAAGTGTCTCTGGTAATACCCTTGCAGCTTCGTCGGAATCCCCAGCTCGACAGCTTTCTCGAGAGCCCTCAGGGCCTCTCTTGGCTTGCCGACGCTGTTGAGCACTATCGAGAGCACCTGGCTTGGATGCCCGGCTTTCCCGAGGCGGCACGCCTCGCGAATGTCCAGGATCGCAGCGTCGAGCATCGCCCTGTCTTGGATCAGCACCGCGTATTGGTAGCGCAGATAGCCGCGCTCACGCAGGCGGGGACAGCTTCAGCCGTGCTCGAGATGGTGGGGAACACCGTGAGAGTCACCAGGTAGAGCCTGTGCGTCTCGATCAGGTCCTCGAACTCTCCTCATGTCCAGCGTCTATGTGTCGCCCCTCGCGCTTCCGCTCCGCTCGAGTGGCCTCCTGACGTGCCCGGTGCCGTGCTCGGCCCTTCCTGGAGAACGCGGGCGTGGGCTTGATCTGCGCTTTGAAGCCAACACGTCGCCCACGGCGGGGACGCGCCTCCTGGTCGGCGAAGATCGCGGCGAGCAGCTCGTCCAGCAGGAGGGGGTCATCGGGATCCGGACGTGGTTGAAGACGTTGGGGGATGAGGTCTAAGCGGGGCGGTATCCCGCCTTGCGGGATCAGCCGCCCAGGATCTTCTTCAGCTTGCCAAGCATCCCCTTGGGCTCCTCCGTCGGCGGGGCCTCGAGGCCAGCGAACGCACGCTGGGCGTCCTCGAACCGCGTGTAGACCCGATCTAGCCGGCTGGTGAACGTCATCTGCCCGGTGGAACGGTTTGTAGTCGCAAACACCAGCGCAACTCCCTGTGTCTACAGACTCCAAGCACACGCCCACACGCGAAACGGGGAGGCAAACCTGCCCCCCCGCTCAAACTCGCGTGTTTTCAGGCCGAAAGGCGAATCAGCTTTTCACCTCGCAAGCTGCGAGCACCGCCCCAAGCGGCGAGCCCGTCAAGACATGCGACACGGGCTCGCGGGAGACGAATCGTGCCTTGGAGTCGGGAGGCGTCGATAGGCGTGCGCGAATCCTGGGGAGGCTGGACCCCGTCCTGGCCACGGTGGTTCAGTGGGTGGATGCGGAGCCCGCCGCGCTAGAGCGCTTGCTCGTGGATGCTGACCTCCGCACCCAACTCCAAGCTGCCCTGCTGGACGTTGACGGTGAGGGCAACGGGCCCTGAGCCGTCGGTGCTCGAGGCTAACCTTTGCGTACGGAGCCGATTCATGAGTCCAGCGACAACAGTAGGCACTAGCCAAGCTGACGAGATTGAGCGCCTGGTCCGGGAGGAGCTGGCGCTGGCTGGTGAGCGCCTGCCCCGCGACCTGCATGCCCGCGTCGCCGTGCTCGGCGAGGCGGCCGTCCCTGCGCTGCTCCGCGTCCTAGAGGACAGGGCCTACTACACCTGTGACGGTCCAGGGGAGGGCTACGGGTGCATCCACGCCGCGACGCTCCTCGCCGAGATTGGCGGACCAGCGGCGGTGGAACCCTTCCTCCGGGTTCTCGAGCGGACGGACGCCCTCGAGATGGTCTACGACCGCTGCGTCCTCGGGCTGATGCGCGTGGCCACGTCGGAACAGATGCTGGACGCCTATGCGTCGGCAAGTGGGCAGGATCTGCGCCGGAGTTTGGCGTCCGTTCTATCCGAGCTTGGAACGCGCGATGCGCGGATCTACGAGATCCTCCTCGGCTGGCTGGACGAGGAGCTCGAGTTCGCCGCCGGGTGCTTCGGGGCCTACGGGGACCCGCGAGCGATTGAGCCGCTGACACGAGCCTTTGACGCCGCGCCAGTCACCAACGAGTCGGAGTTCATGGCCAACCACGATCTCGTCGAGTTGCGCGACGCCATCGAGCGCCTGGGCGGGGAACTGACGCCCGAGCAGTTGGAGAAGTACCGCCTGGGCATGAAGCCCACTGACCGCTGGCGGCAAGAGATGCATCGGGCCGTCATCAGCCGTGACGTATCGCCAACCAAGAAACTGGGCCGCAACGAGCGCTGTTGGTGCGGCAGCGGGCAGAAATACAAGCGCTGCCACCTTCGAACTGACGCGGCGTCCTCGAGCTAGGAGTTGCCTCCCTTACTTGCTATCGCTCCGGCGTCGCCGGTCGAGGGCGTTTGCGCTGGTTCTTCGACCAACCGAGAGAGCACCCCAGCCTGCTTCCACGCTGGCCACTCCGCGACGGTCTTCGATGCCCGCTCGACTGACTGCCAGAACGGGGACAGCTCTGAATCGCTTGTCTTCTTCTCAGCCACGCTTTTCTCCCATCACTTCGTCTACTGCGATAACCAGTCGGCGTCCTAAGCGAGGCCGCGAAGGAGGTCGTGGCACCTGCCAGGCTCCTCCGCGAGCAGCCGCTCACGCACGCGGCTGAACAGCCACTCGCGGGCACCCCCGAGCTTGGCCTGGCAAGGCTTCGAGACCGTGAGAAGCCCCAATTGCAGAGAGAGGGGAAGGACCGCTACATTTGCGTCGTCGAGGATCGCGCTTGCCTCGGCGAAGCGACCTGCGACCTGGTGGTCGTCCACGAGCGCGAAGAGGCGATCAAGAGACTCTGCGCGCTGCCCTGCCGCGTGCATTCGACTGAGTTCCAGCAGGCTCATTCGACGACCTCCTCCACTGCGGACCTCCGGTCAGGGACCAGGCGCGGGTTGAAGATGAGCGCCGTCTCTGAATGCCTCGAACACGAGCTGCAAGGCTTCCCGCATCACCGCCACCGCGACGTCCCAGACATCGCTCAACTCAGCCTTGGTGAACCCGTTCTTGCGATCACCGTGAGCAACCGCGTTCCTCCAGCCGAGGAGGCGGCGGATCGCCCCGTCCCGACTCGAGAAGCTGTCTGGCGCGAGGCCGAGGCGAAACAAGATCGTTCGCAGAACCACAGGCTCCAGGTTCGATTTGGTGTCCACGACCAGGTCGGGATCAATCGCGGTCACCGCGTCAAGGAACTCGTCGAGTTCCTCCAGGAAATCTACCTGGCGTGAATAGCGATGCAGCTTTGTATCGTCCGGCAGATCGTTCTTGAAGACCTTGTTCTTCCGATCACGGTTGTCGTACGCCCGGAACGTCCCTGCCATCGCAGAGGCCCGGAGATGTTTGTTCACGTCACGTCGCGGCCGAGAGAGTGCGTTCACGGCGCTCACGTAGCTCTGGAATGCCACCTTGCAGAAGCCCTCGAAATGGGCGTAGAGCATGACGATGATTGCCTTTCGCAACTCCCTCCGGAGGTCCTCTTTCTCCTCATACGTGAGCAGGTTTCGAAGGTGGCGCAACTCGTCGAGCCGCCAAGTCAAGTCGTGCTCGAGCTGTGCCCGGAGATCGAGTGGCGTCACGCACCCAGCCGCTCAGAGAGTCCGTCCGCGACGAACGAGATCCGCTTCTCCAGGGCCGAGGCGTAGTTCTGCCCACCCCCCGTCGTTAGTTTGTAGAAGGCTTCGTCTTTCCGGATAGCCTCAAGCGCGCCCTTCAGCTTCTTCGCGTCCTCGGCGGAGTCCTCGTTGAGCGATCCGAGATGCCCCTGCAGGCCGATCGTGATGCTCTCGAAGAGCAGCGAGGAGAACGGGGCCACCTTGCGACCATCCGGACGAACCTTGGCGAAGACATCCTCGCCAAGTGCCCCGAAGAGGAGCTTGAAGGTCTTGAGGAACACCCTGCGTTCTTCGTCGTAGTCGAACGGGCTGTCGTCGGGGTCCGACATCCGCTCCATGAATCCGCTGAGGAATTCGCCGACCTTACGCTCATACGAGGCACGGTCGTTTTTCAGCGCGAAGAAGCGAAGCACGTACTCTTGGTCCGCCTTCTGGCGGATTTTCTCCCGCGAAAGGCCAGACACGGCTTTGCGGAATTCAGGCACCCGACTCATCTCGATGAGGAATGCGTTATAGCGGGGGCCGAGCAGACGCATCACGCAATTGCGAACCTCTTGCTCGCTTAGCCGCTCGCCCCCAGTGTTTAGGCGCTTGAACATGTAGTAGCGAAGCCGCGGGTCGTTCTCCACCCTCAGCACTTCCATCCTCAGGAAATTGCGCTTCATTCTGATCTGAAGTGGGACGGGTAGCTCCCCGAACGTCAGGCCGTTGAGCTCCGTGATGATGTCGCAGCCATCCAGGCGCAGTGCGACTGCGTCTGCAGCGCCCGCCGCCGCTGAAGAGTCGACTTCGCCGCCATCTGCTGACTGCCCTACGTTCTCGTGCTCAGCCTCAACCTCAACCTCAGGCTCGCCTTCTCTGGAGCCGTCGGCAAAGCCGTTGGCCTCCGACACGAAATCAGGGAGCAGACCACGAAAATGGAGATAGGAGGTCACTCGCTGCAGCCCATCGATCAGCTCGTAACGGCTGTCCGCGAGTTCCACGACGTAGATAGGCGGGATCGGCATCTCGAGGAGGACAGATTCGATGAAGCGGGACTGCTTCTGCTTCGACCAGCGGAAGAGGCGCTGGTATTCGGGGTCGATCTTCAACTCCTTGGACTTGAACATCTCGTAGATCTCGTTGAACGAGACGTCAAGACTTCGGGTCCTGACCTTCTTCAGCTTGTTGTCGACCGCCTCAAGAACGCTCGCTGGATCTGTGGACATGGCTCAGCTCTTCTCGAACAGGAGGACGGATTCGCAGGGGGTCGTTCTCTCGCGCCACTTGCGAGACGCGGGGTTGATATCACTCATCGCCCGTTTGGCCTGGTAGTCTCGGCGCGCTTCGAGAGACCAGCCCAGACCGCTAACCATGTCGATGAGAATCTGCTGCAGATCCACAGGAAGGTCCTTGTAGAAGGAGTCTTGGACCACCAGGACGCACCGGCCTTGACGTCGCAGGACGCGGTCGATTTCGCGAACGGACGCGTACATGCATTCGAAGTAACGGAGGAAATGCTTGGTGTAGTAGCCAGCCGAGTCTTTCGAGGGGTGAACTCGAACGGCGGCGAGGAGGTCGAGGCAACACGGACCCCACTGCTCGTTCACCACTGGGGCCACGCCTCGCACGAGAGGGCTACCGATCAGTAGCCGCCTGAGCGGATCCTGCTGAGCCTTGGTCAGACCCAGTAGCGAAAGCTCCGGTGCCGTCGCGACCGCATAGTCGAGGCGCGTGCAATACGGTGGCGAAGCGATCACCGCGTCCACGGTACTCCTGGGCAACGGTAGATTCTCCGACGAACCGAGGATGATCTGAGCCGGGGAGGAGGCCAGCGGAAGCCGTTCGCGCTGGACCAGAAGAGAGCTAAGGCTGCTGAAGAACTCCTGCCGAACGCGCTCGAAGCTGGGGCGTAGTCGGTGTCGCTTGCTCTTCGGCGGCTTGATCCAGGTTGGATTGCTGGATCGGAAGGACCCCACGATGCGCCTAACGCTCAGGAAGAGCGCCGTGTAGACCAGAGCAGCCTCGGCGCTGAGATCCTTCACCTCCGACGATGGGACGTGCCCTAGGTGCCTAGTCGCCTGAACAAGGACGGTTCGCACAGCCTGAACCCCCGAGGGTGAAAGCCAGACCAGCAAGGCATCCTCGTCCTCAACGCCAACCGATGTGGATTTGCGCAGCTTGATCGCTCGACCAAGCCCCGCGCTAAGATCGGAGGCTGCGGAGGCCGATACGGTGCGCGCGCGAGCGACGACAACCATCGCGGGGTTCAGGTCCACCCCGACTGACGTGAGCCCGGCCGCCGAGCAGGCCTCCGTGGTCGTTCCGCTTCCATTCCAAGGATCGAGCACCACTGATTCGCTCGGGAGCCGCAGCGAGGCAAGGACGTCGGCTGCAAACCCCGCTGAGAAACCGGCGTAGTAGGGGTACCACTCCCCCCCCTTAAGACCGAGCGCGGGGAGCCGCTTCGGCGTACGCCATGAGGAAAGAGCGGTCTCCTCGTTGACGCAGGGGTTCTTCGTAGGTCGGTCCATACTGCGAATCGTAACCCTTTGCCCTGACGGCGTGAATGCCGCCAAGGATGGTCTGGAACGCGATCGATCTGTCCCGCCCAGTACGTGTCAGACCGAAAGGTATATTCGGGTTTCGTTCGGCGCGCAACAGAATTCCAGATCCAGAGAACTCCATGGGCATCCACGACCCGCTGCACCGCTCCAGGGGCCAGCTCGTCCGCAGCGAGCTGGGCTCGGGCTACACCGTGAGCACGGTGCGGCTTGCTGCTCGTCGCTTCGAGACTGCGGTCTTCTCGCCGGGTTGGCCGAAGAGTGGGGACTCGGTGGAGACGCGGCGGGCCGAGAGCGCCGCCGAGGCCCTGACCCAGCATGGTGAAGCGGTGCGGCGCTGGGCAGAACCTCCGACTCCGGCGGGGTGGTTTCTGACCGCCTGCTGATCGGCCAAGGCTGCTGGTGCTACCTCCCTCCCTGGCCTAGCATTCGCCGTAGGCACGTTTCGTGGCTCGACTTCTGGTATCCCGGCGGTGCTGTGGCGGACTCGGCTAACTTTGAATTCCTGGCGGTGCACGATCCGCTCCTGGACCTCCTCGGAGGGCAGGCCGAGCGTTACTTCGCCGACGATCTCAGCACGAGCCTGATCAAGCTGCGCCAGTGGGGTGAGGTGCTCGCCCAGGGCGTCGCGGTCTACTCGGGTCTGAGCCTCGTGACCGGGGAGGACTTCCGCGGGCTGCTCAATCGGCTCTGGGAGGCCGGGCCGCTGAAGGGCGCGGACCTGGCTCGCGTGTTCCACGGCCTGCGTCGGGCGGGCAATCAGGCTGTGCACGAGCACGTCGGCTCACACCGGGACGCGCTGCACCAGCTCAAGATGGCCCGCAAGCTGGGCGTCTGGTTCCACACCTCCGTTGCGGGAGAGTCAGCGTTCAAGCCTGGCCCTTCGTGCCGCCGCAGGATCCGACTCAGGTTTCAGGGCAGGCGGACGACGACGCCGTCACGGCCGAGCTAAGCCAACTCCGTGAGGCGCTCGCGGCCAGCCAACAGGCTGCCGAACAGGCTCAGCGCCAGGCAGAGGAAGAGAGCCGACTCCGCGCCGAGGCTGAGGCCCGAGCGCGTGAGAGCGGGCAGGACCTCTAGGCGGCCTTGGCCCTCGCTCAAGAGGTCGAGGAGCGCCCGCGGACGCGGAGACCGCCTACGAGGCGAAGCTGGAGGCCGTCGCTGTGCAGACGGCGGCGGAACCTGCGCAGGTCGTGCAGGAGCGCGTGGACGCGGCGCGGCGGGCGGGGGACGACCTCGACCTGAACGAGGCCGAGACACGCCGGCTGATCGGCCAGCAGCTCAGGGACGCGGGCTGGACGGTGGACTCCGACGTCCTGCGCTACGCCAAGGGGCATCACCCGCAGAAGGGCAAGAACACAGCGATCGCTGAGTGGCCCACCGCGCGTGGCCCAGCGGACTACGTGCTCTTTGTCGGGCTGATCCCCGTGGCCGTCGTCGAGGCCAAGAAGGCGGCCAAGGACGTTGCGGGCTCGCTGGAGCAGGCCAAGCGGTACGGCCGCGCCTACGAGCTACCGGAGAAGCAGCTGACGCCGGGCGGGCCGTGGGGCGAGTATCGCGTTCCCTTTCTCTACGCGACGAACGGGCGCCCCTACCTGCGCCAGCTCGAAACCAAGAGCGGGACCTGGTTCCTGACGGTCGGCAGGCCACGAACCACGGGCGCGCCCTGGAGGGCTGGCACCGGCCCGAGGAGCTGCTCGCGCTCCTGGAGCAGGACATGGAAGCGGCGAAGGCCGCCCTGCGCGAGGAGCCGCCCGACTACCTGCCCCTGCGCGACTACCAGTTCGCGGCGGTCAAGGCGGTCGAGGGCGCGTTGTTCGACGACAAGCGCGAGGTGCTCCTGGCCATGGCCACGGGCACGGGGAAGACCCGGACCTGCATTGGCCTGCTCTACCGGTTGATCAAGGCCAAGCTGTTTCGGCGCGTTTTGTTCCTCGTCGATCGCACGTCGCTGGGGATCCAGGCGACCAACGCCTTCAAGGACCTGAAGATCGAGGGGCAGCAGACCTTCACGCAGATCTACGACCTCAAGGAGATCGGGACCCTCAAGCCCGACTCCGACACCAAGGTCCACGTGACGACGATCCAGGGCATGGTTCGGCGCCTGCTCGATCACCCCGACGGTGACCCGCCGTCGGTGGGCGCCTACGACTGCATCGTCGTGGACGAATGCCACCGGGGCTACAACCTCGACCGCGAAATGACCGACGCCGAGCTGACCTTTCGCAGCGAGGCCGACTACATCTCCAAGTTCACCCGCATCCCCGACCACTTCGACGCGGTCAAGATCGGGCTGACCGCCACGCCGGCCCTGCACACCTGCCAGATCTTCGGAGACCCGGTCTACGAGTACAGCTACCGCCAGGCGGTGATTGACGGCTACCTCGTCGACCACGAGCCGCCGATCCGGATCGTGACCAAGCTCTCCGAGGACGGGATCCACTGGCGAGCCGGCGAGGAGATCACCGTCCTCGACAGCCGCTCCCAGCAGATCGACCTGTTCCACACCCCAGACGACGTGGACATTGAGGTCCAGGCCTTCAACACCAAGGTCCAGACCGAGAACTTCAATCGGGTGGTCTGCCAAACCCTCGCCAAGCACATTGACCCGACCTTCGAGGCGAAGACGCTGGTGTTCTGCGTCACCGACGCCCACGCCGACATGGTCGTCAAGCTGCTCAAGGAGGCTCTCGCGGAGGAATACGGCGAGGTCGACGACGACGCCGTGCAGAAGATCACTGGCGCCGCCGACAAACCCCTGGAGAAGATTCGCCGCTACAAGAACGAGCGCCAGCCGAACATCGCCGTGACCGTCGACCTGCTGAGCACCGGGATCGACGTGCCGGCGATCAGCAACATTGTGTTCCTGCGTCGCGACAGTGGCGTCCTCGGCCTGCACGACAGGGACGTCGTGCGCGGAAACGGGCCAACCGTGACGTTTCGGCTCCAGTGGGTTGGAAGGGAGAAAGGCGTTTGGCGCCCGCTGAAGACTGAGGAAACGCGGACGGTCCCCCTCCCAGCGCTCACCGCCAGCCTGCTCCCCGTACCGAATGCCTACGGATTGCTGTTCCCGAACACCCGAGACGCGAGCCGTCCGTGCCGGAGGGAGAGCGTTCGCGACATACTGGGAAAGGCCATCCGTGCAACGGGAGTCCCCGACCCTGAGCGCCTCGACACTCACAGTGTCGCGGTGCTCCTGGTCCACCACGCCCGTAAGAGCGGTGGCGCGCGAGCGGGACAGGCGCTGCGCGGGAGCTCGGAGCTGCACGCATGGGGCGACTCGAATCTCTACCTGCGTCGGCAAGGCGAGGCCCTACGCCTGACGATCGAGCACCGAGCGGCACCGAGTCCACCCTCCTTGTCAGTGGCTCTCAGCGAACGCGACGGCGGGCTCTCGATGGCGGTGCTCGACGAGTCGCCGGAGAATGACGAGCCGCGCGAGACGAGCCCACGAGAGCGCGTCCTTGCCGCGCTTTCGGGTGAACCATCGACGATCCGTGACCTGAGGAAGCTATGCAGGATGCGGACAGCGACCCTCTGCGACGTGCTCGGAGAACTCGCTGCTGAAGGGGCGGTCGAGAAGACCAAAGAGGGCTACAGGCGGGCGCCTGAGGCCTTTGCCGTTTCCCGCCGCACTTTTTCTGGGGATGCGCGGGAAACGGCAACGAGGAAACAACAGATTGCCTGGTGAAACGGAGGTCGGCCGGTGGGAACTGGTCGGCCAAGGGATAGCCCGGCCGACGGTGCGCCGAAGTGCACGAGAGGGGGTCCCGGCTTTGGCCGGGGCCCCCTCTTTTTCGTCATTCGGACGCCGGAGTTATGCCTCTCAAACCCCGGGGGTCAGGGGGCAGAGCCCCCTGCATGGGCGCTCGTCGTCACGTCCTACGCCAGTCCCTCAACTACCGTGCGCCGGGTGCCCTCGAAAAGCGTGACCCCTCTCACTCATAGCTCCCTCCGGAGATTGCTCGGCTAGGCAGGCTAGCCTAAGGCAATCCTCACGCCAGGAACGGGCCACCACAAGCCTAGGCCAAGAGGCAAGGTTCGTCGCCCACCGGGGTCGGAGTCGTTGAGCGACGGAAGCCCAGGGCGGCCGGTGATTGTGGCGAGCGAGGCGGAGCGGACGCCCCAGTCGCCCTCCAGGCTGTACAGCACAACGCCTCGCCCAAGAGGCGAGGCGTCGTGACCGGAGTGTGCTCAGCCAAGACGGCGGACCCCAGGAAGGGGTCTACTTTCCTATGTAGTCCACGACCATGATCAAGGGGTAGCGACCGTAGCTGGGAGGAGCCTTGTAGAGGATCCCGCGAACCCAAACGCCTTTGGCCCAGGTCTCCTTACGGACCGAGCGAATGCCCTTCTGTTTGTAGCGCTTGGCGGCACCGGTCCCGAGCACGGTGTATGCGAAGAACTTTGAGCCCGTGTTCATGCTCTTGCTGCCCGGCTTCACGAGCATGTGATCACGCAGTTGCGAATCTTGATATCGCCTGTGGCGAAAGATCGCAACGCGGCGGTCAATTCGCCTCCGGTTCGTGCTGAAAGACGGCCTCGAGTGGCTCGCCGAAGACCCGAGCGATACGGAACGCGACCTCGAGCGAGGGAGAGTATTTGCTGAGTTCAATCGCGTTGAGCGTCTGACGGGAGACGCCGATCCGGTCGGCCAGTGACTGTTGAGTCATCTCACCGTGGGTGAAGCGGAGCACCCGGATCTGATTGCGGATGGTCGTCTTGGCCTTCGCCACGTCTAGACCCCACCGACACCTTGCATACCGCGCCGGTAGTAGACGAGTTGGAAGACGTAGGCCGCGACCTGCGAGACGAAGAGCGAGAGCAGCAGGCAGTGGGCAATCCACACCGGATCGACGGCGACGACTAGGGCCGTGATTCCCCCCAGCACGCCAATCGCGACGATCCAAGACGAGTTGCTCTCGGATCGCCATCGGATCAGGCGGTCCCGCTCGTCAGGGGACTCGGGGCGGGCGGTGATTGCAGCGACGGTATGCCCGGAGATCTGCAGGACGACCAGGAACACGACCGAAACCACGAACAGCGGCACAAACGCTGCTAGCTGATCTACACCCTCGGACAGCATGACCCCGGCGACCACGGAGTAGGCGCCCAACGCCACCAGCATGGACACGAGCTGGATCCAGACACTCTTTTCAGTGAACGACGGCTGCATGTGAGGATCCTCATTGATGACTGCTTTGGTTGACGCGGCGTCGAGTTTACTTGACATGCATTTGATGTCAAGAATCTTGGACATTTGCGTCTACATGAGGCGCCTCCAATCACGCAACGATCAACGCGGCCATCAGTCCTCCCATCCCAGCGCGGCCAGTGAAGCCACCGCGCGCACGTGGTTCCACCGAGTCCACCCGCCGGCAAAGCTCTTCCACGCTGCCTCTGCGTCGTCTCCATCCTCGGGGTCGACCTCAGCCAGAGCGTTGTTGCGCGGGACGTTAAACGCCGCCGTCACGCCGAAGGTCCCGAACACGGGTCCTTGTGATGGCGTCGGGCGAAAGCGACGATCCCGCTCATGTCTTCCAAGCGAAGAGCCCCTCAAGGGAAACAAGTCGCCTTGACTTCAGGGCTAGGGGTCGAACCAGCCGACTTCGTCGTGCACGCACGCGCTCCCCTAGCCGGCTGGCGCACGGTGTGCACTCTTGAGAAGACCTCGGCCTGGGGCACGGACCGCGGCGCCTATTCTCGCGAGGTTCGTGTGCTCGAGGTGGATCAGCGGGGGGTGATCCAGGCGGCGCGTGTGCGCTACTCGAACTTTGAGAGTCTGGTCGAAGGGCCGGACGCGGAGTGGCCAGACGAACTCGTCGATCGTGACTTCGTCCTGCGGCGCGACCCAGAGAGCGCCACGGAAGAGGTCGCCTTCGAGGCCAAAGAAGGGGAGCTAGAGGAACACGACGCGGTCTGGTTCGAGCTCAAGCGCTGCGCTCAGAGTGTGTTCGGAGATCGACGCGAGCAGAGCGGCCCGGAGGTCCACCAAGGCCTAGCAGCCGCGATCGTCCTCTCCCGATCTGGCCCGGCCGGCTTCCCGCTCGTGGAAGGTACCGCCTCTGCCCGCCTGTCGCCAGGCGATCAAGTGCCCTTTCCCCTGGCGCTCCTCAGCGAGCTCAAGCCCCTCTGGTGCTCGAAGAGGGTCATTCACCACCGCCGGGAATTGACCTACCAGGGGAGCAGAGCCTTCGCGGGAGACCGCTGTGGGGTGTTCGAAGCCGACGTGAGGCTGGTCTCAGCGGCCCATGACACGGGCACGAGGCTGCGACTTTGCCTCACTGGACACGCGCTGGTCGAGATCGCGACGACTGAGCTTCGCCACCTCTCCCTGACTAGCACCTCGTGGGAGATCGGCGAGTCGGAGGTCCATGAGACGGGGACCTTCGAGCGACGCCGCGAGCGTTTGAGGTGAGCGAGGCGTGCGCGGCGAGACAACTTGCACGGTGCAGCCTCCCGCTCCGAGGCTAACGCTTGAGCGAGAGCCCCATCGGTACCGAGTCCCCGTAGAACTCCTGCTGTGTGCGGACCTCGGCGCTCACGACCTCCTCTAGGGGGCGAAGCGTATGGTCCTCGGCCTTGCGCGCCTTGAGGTAGGCCTTGGCCTTCTCTCGCTGGGCGTCGCTCACGTTTCGGGTCCGGTCGTCGGTCAGCCGCGCTAGCTGGACCGAAGCGAAGATCGCCTCGCGACCCTTGATATCGCACTTGAGGAGCCGCTCGAGCCACTCGCCGGAGACCTTGGCGGAGACGAGGCGATCAATCGGCCCGTGGAGCGGGATCCGACCTCCCAGGCGGCCGAGCGCCCAGGGGCCCCAGCGCGGGGGAGCCTTGCCTTTCTCGAGCTGACCGATCATGAGGTCGCCCAAGGTCTTCTTCTTCTTGGGCGTCAGGTGTTCGAGCGAGGCACCGAGGCGCCAATACTCGGCCAAGATCTGGCGGCTCGCGCCGCGCTTGCGCCCGAGCAGGAAGGGCTGGATCGGAGAGAAGATCGTCTCCTGCTGACCCCGGGTGAAGCCCCCCGCGATCCGACGGAAGCACACCGCCCACTCGAGCCGAACCGCGTCCCGCTTGGGGTGGAACATGCCCTCCAGGTGGACTTTCCAGACTTCGTTGATTCGGAAGTCGTCGAGCGTGGCCCCAAACCCCGGCCGGAGGCAGAACCCTGCCAGGTTCAGCCAGCGCGCCTCGTGGTTGGGCGAGCGCCGCCGCGCAGCCTTGACCTCGAGGAGCGTGTCGAACAGGGCCCGAATCACGGGCACGGTCCAGCCCTCGCGCGCGCTCCCGAGCGTCTCCTCGAGCTGCTTGCCGAGGCGCTCGAGCGATCGGTGCCCGTGGCTGGCAGGCTGCTGAATCGCCTCTTGGATCTGGGCCTGGGCGAGCTGGACTTTCTTGGGGTCGAACACGATCCCGCCAGCAGGGAGCCCGTCCCGATTCTGCGGTCCGCTCCCCTCGGTGGTCTCGGTCGGGCCTCCCGGCGCCGACGCGTCCGCGCGCGGGCGCGTGTCGAGTTCGAGGCGCCAGCGCTTCTCGCTCTCCTTGGCCGCCGCCCAGATCTCGAGCGTCCCGATCTCGGTGTAGCGCGCGACGAGCTCGACGGGCACGTCCTTGGTCTTGGTCCCGCGCTTCTTGCCGAGTCGGATCAAGGTATGGAGCGGAGCGAGCTCCTCGAACCCGAGGTCCTCCTCGGCGTCCCCCAAATCAACGACGTCGGCGGCCTCGTCCTCGCGAACGGTTGAAGTGTGGAAGGGGAACACGACTGGGCGGTTGGCCTTCAAGACGAGGTTCAGATCACTGATCGTGACGATTTTCCCCTCCTCGATCCCACGCGGAATCAGGCAGAGCGCGCTCCGAGTGGCGCCCCGGGTTCCGATCTCGAGGTAGTAGGCCCGTCCAGCCCCGCTCTTGATTCGCGTCCCACGTCCTCGCCGGACGAGGCCGTAGTAGGCCGCGCCGCGCGCGACCGCCAGGTCGAGGTCGCTGCCTTCGAGCTCGGCGGGGCGCGCCTGCCACTCCCCGAGCGCGTCGAGGACTCGCTCCCGGAGCGCGTCTGTCTTGAACACGCCGCCGTTGAACAGGACCCGGTCGACCCGTGCCAGCCCGGCCTGGGTCGGCGTCGAGCCGCCCTCGCTCGCGTGGCGCCGGAGAAAATCGCGGAGGTGGCGCGTGATCGCAGGGTCCGACTCGAAGGGGAGCCCAAACTCCTTGAGCCCCGAGCGAGCCCGCGGCTCGGCGGGGGCGTCAACGGCCACGAGCGGGAAGAACCCCTCCAAAATCGCACGCACGACGTCGTCGGCCGCGATGGTCGCCTTGATCGTGGAGCCGATCAGCTTGCTCCCCCGCTTGGTGATCGCGAGTTGGATCGAGTTCTTGTCCCCCGAGAGGAGGCGGATCTTGGCCTCGCGGCAGCCCTGCACCAAGCCCTGCCAGGCCTGCGTGTCGAGCGACTTGCCGAGCTTCGCCTCGACTTGGCGAGCCAAGGCCAAGTCCATGTTGTCTCCGCCGAGCAGGAGGTGATCGCCGACCGCCGTCCGCTCGAAGCTCGGCTCGCCATCCTCGTCCTCGGTGACTTGGATCAGGGAGAAGTCCGTTGTCCCGCCCCCGACGTCGCAGACCAGGACCGTCTCGCCGACGCTGAGCGTCTCTTTCCAGGACTCCTCGTGAGCCGCGATCCAAGCGTAGAGCGCCGCTTGGGGCTCCTCGATCAAGAGCACGCGGAGCCCGGCCTGGCGGCAGGCCATGACCGTCAGCTCTCGCGCGACCTCGTCGAAGCTGGCAGGGATCGTGACGACCACGTCCTGGCTCTCGAGGCGCTTGGACTCCTCGCCCGTCGAGATCGCGTGGTTCCAAGCGTCTCGGAGGTGGCGCAGGATCAAAGCCTCGACCTCGATCGGAGAGCGCTTGGCGACCTCCTCAGGCCCGCCCCAGGGAAGGATCTGGCCCTTCCGATCGACGCCCGAGTGGCAGAGCCAGCTCTTGGCCGACGAGATCAGGCGATCTGGAGTGACGGTCCCGCGCCGACGTGCGAGCTCGCCGACGAGGAGGTTGGTCGGGCCGTCCCAAGGCAGCTTGACCTGCTCTGGTGAGAGCTCGTGCTCTCCGCGCACGTAGATCGAACTCGGGAGGGTCCGGAGCTCCTCGACGAGGCCCGGCTCGCTCAGTTGAGCGACGTCGAAGGCGCGGACCTCCCGCGCCTTGCGACCCGAGCGTCGATCGACGTATGAGAGCGCGGTGTTGGTCGTCCCAAGGTCGATCCCAACGACGTAGCGCGTCTTGCGAGCCTCCGAGGGGGGGATCGGCCGCTTGAAGACGGCGGTGTCCTTCTTCTTCGCCACCCCTACTCCTGCTCGCGGACGTTCCACTCCAGCTTATGCGCGACCCCGTCGCGCCCAACGCAGTGGACCTCGAGTGTGCCGATCTCGGTCACGACCGAACGCAAGGTGACGGGCATCACGGAGCCGGCCTCTTGACCTTCGCCAACTGGAATCGTGATCTCAAGCGGAGCCAGCTCCTCGATCTCCTCGTCGGCCCAGCGGTCGAGAAGTTGACCGGGTGTGTCCTCCTTGCGAACCGTCGAACCCAGGAAGCGGAACTCGGCGGGCTCGCCGACGAGGAGCGAGAACTCGCGCTCCCCGACCTGGGCAGAGGTCCCCTCCTCGAGGCCGAAGGGCGCCACGCAAAGCGCCTTAAACGGCGTCGGCATTCCGGGCACGGCGGGCAGGCTGCTCTCGATCCCGACGTAGTAGCTCCGAGCGGTGCCCCCGCGGATCCGAACGCCCTTGCCGCGCCGAACGAGGCCGTAGTAGGCCGCGCCTCGCGCCACGGCGAGGTCGAGGTCTTCGCCGTCGAGCGCGCGGATTGGCTCGTGGCCCTTGGGCGCCCAGCCCGCGAGGACCTCGAGCGCGCGTGAGCGCAAGACGCCGCCCTTGAACACGCCGCCGTTGAACAAGACCGCGCTTGGGTAGGCGAACCCGTCCACCGAGCCGTCGACTTCGTCTTGAGCCTGGAGGAAGGCAGCGACGTGACGTGTGATTCCAGCGTCGCTCGCGAAGGGGAGCCCGATCTCGGCCAGGCCCACCGCCCGGCGCTTGGCGGGTCCGTCTTCTCGCTTGCAGGTCGGGAAGAAGCCCTCGAGTAGGACCGTGTTCAAGTCCTCGCGGCGAAGCTCGGTCTTGATCGAGCTGCCGATCAGCTTGCTCCCGCGACCGAGCACGGTCACCGCTGCGGTGTCCTTCTTGTCCGAGGTCAGGAGCTTCTCTTTCGCTGCGCGACAGGCCTGCCACAGCGAACGAGCCTGCCAAGGGTTGAGGTCCTTGCCCTTCTCCTCCTTGAGACGCTGGGCCGCGACGTGGGCCAGCGCGAGGTCCATGTTGTCGCCGCCGAGGAGCAAGTGCTCACCGACCGCGACCCGCTCGAGGGTCAGGTTCCCCTCGTCCTCGAGGACCGAGATCAAGCTGAGGTCGGTCGTTCCGCCGCCGACGTCGAGGATCAAGACGAGGTCCCCGATCGTGAGCTGCTCTCGCCAGTTCTCTCCGCCAGCCCCGAGCCAGGCGTAGAACGCCGCCTGCGGCTCCTCGAGCAACGTGACGCGGGTCAGACCCGCAGCGCGTGCGGCCTCGACGGTCAGCTCGCGAGCCGTCGGGTCGAAGCTCGCCGGCACGGTCAGGAGCACCTCCTGATTGGCGAGCTTGTGTTCGTCCTGCTCGGCGGTGCTGTCCCAGGCTGCGCGGATGTACTTGAGGAGGCGCGTCTGCGCTTCGAGGGGCGAGATCTTCTCGACTTCGGCCGGGTCGCTGTCCCAGGGCAGGATCGCGCCGCGGCGATCAATGCCCGGGTGGCAGAGCCAAGACTTGCTCGAATGCACACCACGATCGGGGACTTTCGTGCCCTGGTCGCGCGCGAACACGCCGATCAACGAGCTCTGCTCGGAGTCGAAAGGCAGCTCGCTCTGGGCGTCGGCCAGCTCGTGCTCGCCGGGCAAGTAGAGGAAGCTCGGCAGGAGGGTTTGGTCGTCGGTGGTCCCCGCTCGGACGAGCTGAGGGATCGCGAAGACTTGGACCTCGCCGTCTCCCTCTTCGCCTGCTTCGATCTCGGTGTCGACGTAGGCGACCGCGCAGTGGGTCGTGCCGAGGTCGATTCCGACCACGTAGGGGCTCACGTCGCTCACAGTTCAACCTCCGCGGCCGCGAGGACCTTGGTATCGACGGTCTCCGAAACAGGCACCTTGACCGCAGCGCTTCGCCAGCCGTGGTGCATCAGGGTTCCCTTGAAGGGCGGATCTCCGCTGACTTTTCCGCTCAGCGAGATCGAGACCGGATCGAATCCGACCGGGACCTCGACGGGTGACTCCTCCTCGCCTTCGAGGATCCGCTCAAGCGCGAAGCCCTCGTCGAGGACCTTCCGACACCCCTTGTGGATCGCGCGCACGGCGGCGCCGATCTGCTCGTCCTCGTAGTCGTCGACGTCCTCTTGGAGGAAGTCGATCAGGCGACCCTCGCGTTGGAGCCACGCCAGGAGGGCCAGGGCCCCGTCGTCGCGAGACTCGCCGAGCTTGCTCTTGGCGGCGTCGCGCTCGGTGGTCAAGACCGTGACCCGCTCCTCGAGGCTAGCGGCCTTCTTCTCGGCCTCCGCAGAGGTCGCTTCAGCCGCGCTGACTTTGCCAGTCAGGTCCTTGCTCGCCTGCTCGGCGTCGCTCTTGGCGCTCGCGAGATCGGTCTCCAGCGAGGTCTTGGCCTCGCCGCCGGCGTCTCGCTCCTTGCGCGCCTCGTCCCGTTCGCCCTGAGCTTCGTCGCGCTCTTTGGTCAAGGCCTCGACCTTGCCCTCGAGCTCTTTGCTCTTGCCCGCGCCTTCTAGGTAGGTCGCGGGGAGATCGTCGGGCGCGGGGAGCGCTGCAACGGGAATCACGCCGCGGAACAAAACCGCGAAGAACGCCTGTATCGCCAGGAAGAACCGGCCCATGGGAGACCTCTCGAAAGGGCCGGCATACTACCGACCCCCTCTTCCCACCGCACCACCCGGGACCAAGCGTATACTCAGCGCAATGCACGAGTTCTGGCTCGATCAGCTCCAAGGCGAACGCGCAGGCGTCGTAGACCACTTCAAGCGGGACGTGGTCACGATGGGCCGCGGGGACGATGTCGACTTGTTGTTCGACACTGCGGGAATTAGCTGGGAGCACGCCGAGATTCGCCAACGGGACGGCGACTGGTGGCTCGTGGACTCGGGCTCGACCAACGGGACCTACGTCAACGACGAGCGAGCCCACAACGCGCGCCTCAAGAAGGCCGACGTGATTCGGCTCGGCAAGCGCGGCCCCGTGATGCGCTTCCTGCTCGCAGCCCCAAAGACGAGTGAGTCCTCGGGCGATCGGCCCAAGGCGCCTCCTCCTCGGCCAAGCAAACGGCCTCGCAAGCCGTCTGAGGCCGAAATCGCAGTCCTGAGCCCCGAGGAGCTGGCCGGGCCGGGAGAGGGTCACTCCAACCTCGTGCCCGCCGGCGCGCTCTATCCCGGCGAGCAGCGCGGGGGCATGGTCCCCCTCGTCATTCTGGCGGGGCTCACGATCTCCAGCCTGGTCCTGTTGGCCCTCCTGTTCGTCGAATACGACGCCCAAGGGAAGGACCTCGAGAAGGCCCGGGAACAAGCCACGACGCTCCGAGTGGAGATCAACAGCGCTCAAGCAAGCCAAGCCGAGGAGGTTCGATCCGTCGAGGCGCGAGTCCGGGGGCAGCTCGGCGAGCAGCTCCAGACCTCAGAGAACAAGGGCCGCCGACTCGAGCGAGAGCTCAAGTCCGCGCGAACCAAAGCCGGCGATCAAGCCCGACGAATCAAGACGCTCAACCGTGACCTGACGTCCTTGCGTCGCAAGCGCGCCAAGGGTGATGACGGGGAAGCCAAGAGTTGGAAGGACATTGAGCGCCGGCTCCGCGGCTCGGTGGTGATGATCGCCTGCGTCCTTGAGGGAGTCGACAAAAACGGGAAGCGCGTCCAGCTCAACGGATTCGGATCGGGGTTCTTCGCCAGCTCTCAGGGTCACATCGTGACCAACAAGCACGTCGTCGAGCCCTGGAAGTTCAGGGAAATGGCGCTCCGGATCGCCCGCGAGGGGATCGAGATCGATCGCAAGAGCTATCAGCTCCACGCCTGGCGAGGCGGGACCCGGTTCGTGCGCAAGAAGAAGGACGGCAAGGGCTACGAACTCGACCCGAGCTCGGGTTACTCGACGCTGCACAACACGCTCAAGATGGTCCGCACGGCCCCTGACAAATGGCACGTGATCACTGGCGGGAAGGCTGTCAACAAGGTCCAGGTTCACGTCATGAGCGGAAACGGGGACATCGCGATCCTCAAGGCCAAGGCGAGCCGAATCCGGCCGATCCCCGTCGCTCGTAGCTCAGAAGTCGAGACCCTCAACGAGGTCATGGTCCTCGGCTTCCCCGCTGGGCCCTCGTTCCTCCAATCCGGAGTCGCGCTCCCCTCGCCCGCGCTCGGCAACGTCCGCAACCCCGAGGCGAAGATCAAAGTCTCCGCCCCCATGATCCCCGGCAACTCCGGCGGCCCGCTGATCGATCACAAGGGTCGCGTGATCGGGATTTGCACACAAGTCGTCAAGGGGACCGAGACGCTTGGCTCCTGCCTCCGGATCGAGCACGCGATGCGTCTGATCCACGGCGGCTCCTGGTAGGTGGGCTCCTCGCGGGTGGGCTCGGGTAGACGGTCTCGGGTAGGTGGCGCTAGAGCGCCTCTTCCTTAAACGAGTAGTGCACCCCGCGTAGCTCGAGCCCGCGCAGGAAGTGCTCGTAGGTCCCAGCCAATCCGAGGCGCTCGGGCGGGTGGACCCCAGGTCCCAAGTCGGCTTCGCCCGACATCAGCAAGCGCGCGGCAATGGCTGCAGGGAACGCGGTCGTGCGTGACATGCTCGTCCGACCGCTCGTCGGGTCGTAGCGATCGAGCAGGTCCCAGGTCAGGCGAACGCGCTCGCCCCCAGCCTTGCTCCCTTCGGCCACGATTCGCATCACGGTCAGGTCCTCTTCCCCTTCTTCGAAAGTCCACTTGGGGAACAGGAGCGCGCTCGTGACCTCGAGCGGCACGATCGTCTGGCCCTTGACGACGATCGGCTCGCTCGAGAGGAGCCCCGTGTCGCGAAACGCCTTCATCAGCGCCCGGTGACCGGGGTAGCGCATCGTTTTTTCGATCATCTCGGGGACGTCGAGGCTCGCCGAGAGGCTCCGCAGTCCGTCGGTAATGAAGGCCTCGAGCGTTCCGACGCCCTCGAAGTCGAGGAACTCAGGCTCGCTGAGCGCTTCCTTAACGACGACCTTGCCTCCCTCCACGACTCGCGAGGGGCGGGTGTATTCCTCGAGCACGTCGGCTGGCGCGAAGCCCGCCTTGTATTCGAAGGGCAGGTGACGCACGCGCGGCAAGCCGCCCACGTAGATCCCAAGGCGCTCGGTCGTCTCGAGTCGCCGGACCGCCTCGCCGCAGAGGAGGTTGCTCATTCCTGGGGCCACGCCGCAGTCGACGATCGCCGTCGCTCCGTGCTCCTTCGCGAGAGCGTCGAGCGTCCAGGCGTCCTCGGGCATGAAGGAGATATCCGCGTAAGACTTGCCTGCCTTGAGGATCGTTTCAAGGGCCGCGAAGCCCAAGTGACTGGCCAAGGCGCCGCACACGACGTCGGCGTCCGCTATGCACGATTCGATCTCGCTCGCCTGAGCGAGATCTGCCTGACGGGTGTCTAGACCCTCGTTCCTCGCAGCAATGGCCGCGAGTCGATCCGAGTCCCGATCGACGAGGGTCACAGCAAAGGGCTCGCCGCCCCCCGCTGGAGGACGGAGGAGATCCTCCGCCATGATCGCGCCCACCATCCCGCCGCCCAGAACCACCGCCCGCTTCATGCTGCCTCCGTCGCGGGGTCTCCGCGCGCGGCATTTCACCACGGGCCCGTCCCGCAATCGAGGAGGGTGCAGGGCCTGACGCAACAATGGACAAGTGCGCGAGAGGCGGCGGGGAGGCTCCTGAGAGGCCTGGTCGGCGCGGCCTCGGGGCGGGCGGGGGTAAACAAACCCCGCCCC
>JAESQQ010000315.1 GCA_016765095.1 Planctomycetota bacterium
CCGCCTGTCCGGGAGAGACAGACGGCCTCTGGGATTAGGCTTGTCAACGTCAGGAGCTGTACCCGGGTGAACCCTGCACCCTACAGATCGCAAGAGGGCCCCTCCGAAAGGCACCCTCTTGGACGGCTCACAACACGCCTTGAACGCTCCGTTCTGTCCCGCAGCATCCACGACCTACGGGGGGAGGGCTCGGGTGCGAGTCTGCCGATCGGGGCTACCGACGAGCCACCAGAGCCTCGACTGGGCTACCTAGACTCCCCACCCCACCCGGGGAGAGGCCTACGAGCGCGGGATCTGCTTGGAGAGTTCGACGCACTCCTGGCAGATGTCCCCGTTGTGCGCGACGTTCAGCCGGTCCCACATGTACCCGCAGAGGGCCTCGTCGGCAGGCTCTCGAGTCTCGGGATCCAGCAGGACGTAGTGGCGCAGGTTGGTCTGGCGCGTGCCCCGGGTCGTGCTGGGCTTTGTCTTGGTTTCGATACTCATGGCGACCACCATACGGCCACGGGGGCGCTGGGACCCAAGTGAGCGCAGGGTTGGTTCACTTCAGCTTGGCGAGGGCCGCTGTCGCGGCTTCTGCCAGGGACGAGACCTCCGCAGCCCGCTCCAGAGTGGGCCGGACCTCCTCGTCCCCGATCTCTCCCAGGGCGTGGATCGCGGCGCGACGCAAGGACTCGTGCTGCTCGCGACGTTGGGCGGCGTAGGGGAGCGCCTTCCTAGTTGGCCACACGCCTCGGTGTTGTACCGTCCCTGAGTGAGTTCCATGGAGGGAAAAGTGTGCGTCGTCACCGGTGGTACCTCGGGGATCGGCCGCGCGACCGCGGCCGGCTTGTCGAACCTCGGCGCGCGCGTGATCCTGCCGTGTCGGACCCTCGCCCGAGGCGAGGGCGTCGCTCGCGAACTCTCTGAGGCCAGCGGCAACGAGGTGCGGGCCATGGCCTGCGACTTGTCTTCCCTGGGCTCCATTCGGGCCTTCGCCGAAGCCTTCGAGCGAGACCACGATCGTGTGCACGTCCTGGTCAACAGCGCGGGGATCGTCTCCACCAGCCGGACAGAGACCCCAGACGGCTTCGAGGCGACTTTTGGGGTCACCTACCTGGGCGCCTTTCTGCTCACCTCGCTTCTGCTGCCCCTCCTGAAGGCTGGCGCCCCCTCACGGATCGTGAACGTGGCAGGCGAGTTCCACCGCAAGGTGCGCCTCGACCTCGACGACCTCCAGCTCGAGCGGCGCTACAGCATCGTGCGCGCCGGCGGGCAGGCCATGCTCGCCAAGATCATGTTCACCTTCGAGCTCGCCCGACGGCTCGAAGGCACCGGCGTGACCGCCAACTGCCTGCACCCCGGCGCCGTGCGGAGCGGGCTCTTGCGAGGCCTCCCCTGGTATCTGCGCGCCGCAGCCTCTCTCGGCCGACCCTTCATGAAGAGCCCCGAGGTCGGCGCACGCACGCCGATCTACCTAGCGACTTCTCCCGACGTGGCCTCGGTCAGCGGCGAGTATTTCGCTAATGAACGCCCGCGCGCCACCGCAGAGCACGCCCGCGACGCCGAGCTCGGCCTTCGCCTCTGGGAGGAGAGCGTGCGGCTTGCCGGACTCCCCTAGGGCTCGGCGCACCGGCGACAGCTGAGGCCCCAGCCAGGGGGCTAGGTGTGTGTCCATGGCTGGCTTGGCAAGTCGACCTGGGAGAGCCCTATCTGGGCCCAGGCGGGGGAGCGTCGAGGAGCTTCCCGAGAGCCTGAGGCGTGAACACAGGCGCCTTGCAGGCGAAGCCGAGGCACACATAGGCCGTCGGCTTCTTGTCGATCGCGGTCAAGGGCCCGACCCAGGAGACCTCCGCCACGAGCGCTGCGGCGTCACCGGGGGGGCGGAGGAGCGTGATCGTCCGGGGGAGGTAGCGGCGCTCGACTTCGCGCAGCAAGGCGCGGGTCTCTGGCGCCTTGGGGTCACCCACGATCACGACTTCCCGACGCGGGCCGAGGGAGAAATCGAGGGCGCTGAGGCCGAGCGAGGCCGCGCGTCCGCCGTGGTGGGCCAGAAGCTGGGAGTAAAACATGAGCGTCTGCTCACCCTTCTCGAACAGCTTGGGGTCGCCGCGAGTCGCCCCCAGCCGGAGGAGGACAAAGGCCGCGACGGAGTTGCCCGAGGGAATCGCGCCGTCGTAGGTCGGCTTCGGTCGCGCGATCAAGCCGCTCTTGGCCGTCACGAGGAAGAACCCATGCCCCTCAGCGTCCCAGAAGCGCTTGATCATTCCATCGGCGAGGACTCCCGCCTCCTTGAGCCAACGCGGGTCGTAGGTCGCCTCGTAGAGGTCGAGCAGGCCCCAAGTCAAGAACGCGTAGTCCTCGAGCAGCCCCTCCACCTTGGCCTCGCCCTCCCGCCAACGGTGGTGCAGCACTCCCTTGACGTGCAAGTCGCTGTATACGAACTCCGCAGCGCGACGGGCAGCCTCAATGTAGCGCGGCTCCCCAAGCGTCCGGCCGGCGTAGGCCAGGGCCCCGATCATCAGGCCGTTCCAGTCGGTCAGGATCTTGTCGTCATGCAGGGGGGGGATTCGCTTCGAGCGAACCGCGAGCAGCGCCTTGCGGCAACTGGCGAGGCCCTCGCGCGTGGCGTCTAGCGTCAGTCCACGCGCTTTGGCGACTTTGGCCAAGTCGAGCTCGGCCAGCTGAAGGTGGTTGTCGTGCTGGCCGGGGTGCTCCTCGAAGTTCCCCTCCTTGCTGACCTGGTAACGGGTCGCAAAGAGCTCGAACCGATCCCCGAGGACCTTGCGGAGGTCGGCCTCGCTCCACACGTAGAACTTGCCCTCTTCGCCCTCGCTGTCCGCGTCCCAGGCGGACGTAAAGCCACCCTTGGCGTCGCGCATGTCGCTCAGCACGAAGTCCGCTGTCTCTCGGGCGACCTCGGCGTAGCGGGCCTCGCCGGTCAGGGCGTGGGCCTCGGCGAGGGCGCGGATCAAGCCCGCCTGGTCGTAAAGCATCTTCTCGAAGTGGGGGATCGCCCACTTAGGATCGACGCTGTAGCGGTGGAACCCTCCCGCGAGGTGGTCGCGGAGCCCCCGGTTGCAGATCGAGTCGAGGGTCGTCGTCGCGAGCCCAAGCGTCGAGGCGTCGCCCGAGCGCTTGGCTTGGCGAAGCAGAAAGCTCAACGTGTGCGGCATTGGGAACCGCGTCGGCCCGCCGCCTCCAAATCCGCCGTTCTCCGAGTCGAAGACCTTCGCGAGGCCAGCAACTCCAGCCGTCAGGGCTCGCGGCTGGAGCTTGACCTGCTTTCCCTGCTGCTTGAGCGACTGCGCGAGGCCAGCGGTCCAAGACTTGGCGTCGGTCACCAGAGCCTTGCTGTGCTTACTCCAGAGATCGACGCGAACCTTAAGCTCGGACAGGAACGCGCGGCGCCCAAAGCGAGCCGGCTGGGGGAAGTAAGTCCCACCCGTCAGCGCGCTCCCCCAGCTCTGTTGGAACTCGGCCACGTCGGGGAGGGGGTGCGCGTCGGGAGTCAGCCACACGCTGAGCGGCCAGCCGCCGCTGCCCGTCGCGTTCAGGATCGCCCGCATGTAGATCTCGTCGACGTCGGGCCGCTCCTCGCGATCGACTTTGATCGCGACGTAGTGCTCGTTGAGGTAGGCCGCGATCTCGTCGTTCTCGAAGGACTCCCGCTCCATGACGTGGCACCAGTGACACGTCGCGTAGCCGATCGAGAGGAACACGAGCTTGTTCTCCTTCTTGGCCTTGGCGAACGCCTCCTCGCCCCAGGGATACCAGTCCACCGGGTTGTGGGCGTGTTGGCGCAGGTAGGGGCTCTTCTCGTGGACGAGGCGGTTGGTGTGCTTCACGGACTCCTTGGGCGTGGCTGTCGGCGTCTCCTGGGGACCCGAGGGGGGTGGGGAAGCGTCTTGGGCGAGGCTGACCCCCAGCAGTCCGCAGAGCGTGAGCGCTCCGAGCGCTGTGGCCCAAGGCAAAAGCGAGCGGCGCTCGGCCGCGACGGGGAGAGTGGACATGGGTTCGTCCTCCAGCGCTAGCGCCGGATGTACTTGGCGGAGACGAAGCCTCGCCAGGTCTTGTTGCCGCTCCGGGCCTCAACCTCGAGCCAGCCACCGCGCTCCCCCAGGATCGAGACTTCAGTCCCGCGCTTGAGCGAGGTCAGCACAGGGTGCGAGACCGCGGGCCCCTTGCGGAGATTGAGCGCAGCGGCGCTCACGGTTCCCTTGGGGGGGGTGGGCGTGGCCTCAGGCGTGCCCTTGCCGCGCGGGGCCTTCTTCTTGCCGTAGCCACTGCTGGTCTTGAACTTGATCCAGTCGCTCTCGGCCCGGTTGCCGTGGCCGCCCTCGACTCGGACTCGCCAGTGATAGGTCTTGCCTCGCTTGAGCCGGAGCTTCGCCGGCAACTGAGCGCTCGTCGCGCTCCCCACAAAGGGCCCCAGCTTGACCCAGACCCGCTTGTGGTCGGGGTCCTTGTCCAGCTCGATCCAATAGCGTCGCTGAGCGACACCGTCTTTGTCGTAGCTCCAGCGGAGGCCTGGGCGGAGGTCGATCTTGCCCCGCGGCGAGACGCCGGCGACTTCGGGCGCGCGGAGGTCGACCTGGAGGGTCTGCCAAGAGCTCTCGAGGAGATCCTCCTGTCCCGCGACTTCGACCTGCACGCGCCAGCGGAGCGTCTGACCGGTCTTGACGGCGAGGGGCAGCTTGTAACCGGGCTGGCGGAGCCGCTTCTTGCCGGAGTCGTGAAGAATGCCGTTGCTCGGGTCGGCGTCGTCGACTTGGACCCGGACGCTCTTGAGCTTGGCTTGGCCGAGGACTCGCCAGGTCAGGATCAGGCCCTTGCCGTCCTCGTCGACTCGCCCTCCGCCGATCCAATCGCCCGTCCGGCAACCGGGCTCGGGAAGGACCAAGAGCGCGCCCGAACTCGGCACCCGGCTGGGATCGATCACGACGTGGAAGTGGTCGTCGTGCTTTGGCCACTTCTTGGCGATCGGGATCGTCTTGGTGACCAGGTCGCCGTTGTAGAGGATCTGGCGAGCCCCGAGGTCGACCATTAACTGAGCCAACTCGAGGGTCAGCCTCTGGTCCGGGAAGCGGACGTGACAGGCGTTCTTGGGGGACGTAAACAAGTCCGCGGTCAGCCCGTCCTTGTGGGTCTTGTGGGGTGGGAAGTTGGATCCGTCCGGCTTGGACATATCGCCGATCCTGAGGATCGGGCCGTTGGGGTGCCGCTTCTTCCACTCCCGCGAGACCATCACCAGGAATCGAACGAAGGCCGGTGTCCCCCAGTTACGACCGGAGCCTGGGCGGTGAGTCAGGACGTAGGTCCCGTCCTCGCTCTTGGGCATCTCGATGTAGCCCTTGGACGAGGTCCCCTGGGCGTCCGCGCGCGCCCCGCTCAGGAGAAGGAGCCCGATCAGGGCCAGGGGAGCTGCGGCCTGCCTGCTCTTCCCGAACACGCTCAGTCCGTCTTTTTCTTGCGGGAAGTCCTCCGGCGAGACCTCTTCTTCTTCGGCTTGCTCTCCGCAGGCTCCTCGTCCTTAGGCGCGTCCTCTGCCTTGGCCTCTTCGCCGGGAGCGTCTTCGTCTTCCGCCTTCGCCTCTTCGACTGGAGCGTCTTCGTCTTCCGCCTTCGCCTCTTCGACTGGAGCGTCTTCTGCCTCTTCTGCCTTGGCCTCTTCGGCTGGAGCGTCTTCTGCGTCTTCTGCCTTGGCCTCTTCGCTTGCGTCGCTCGCCTCGGAGTCGAGAGCACCCGAGGTTTCGACGACGTCGTTCTGGGGCTTCGACCCTCCCCGGAAGCGCTGGAGCGCTGACATCTTCTTCTTGGGTTTGATCTCTTCCGAGGCGTCGCTGTCAGCCGCCTTGGCTTCGGGCTCTGGATCCGCTTCAGCCTCGGGCTCCGTTGCAGTCTCAGCCTCAGCCTCCGAATCCGCTGTCGCCTCGGGCTCCGAATCCGCTGTCGCCTCGGGCTCCGGCTCCGTTGCAGCCGCGGGCTCGGGCTCCGAATCCGCTGC